>DATLOL010000077.1:0-39544 GCA_035536275.1 Thermoanaerobaculia bacterium | reverse complement strand
CACTGCATAAGAACCGATCAGCGAAGAGGAGAACCAAAAACCCGACTGCCCAGGATCGACTTCGATCGAGCTGACCTCGTAGGGACCTTGCGGCGAAAAGCGCCTCGCGCTATTCGACCTCGTTCCCAGAGTGAGGCAGCTTCACCTATCCAGGATCTCTCCATGCACCTCGAGTGCGAATAGAAGAAGCCGAGACGGTCCCGAAGGCAGGAACACGATCAAGGAGGCTTGACAAGGCCTACTCATAGAAGGTCCCTCGACTTCGCTCGGGATGACACACAAGACCCCACCCGCCGGCGGGACGCCGGCGTTCCGGTAAACTGCGCAGCACTGGAGGTACCCCCATGACTCGTCCAATCACCCTTGCCCTGGTCCTGCTCCTTGCCGTGTCCGCGTTTGCCGGCGATGTCCCGCTCTCCGCGAATGCCGATCGCGACGCGCTCGTCGCCCAACTGAAGCGCACCGAGAAGCGCTTCCTCGAGTCGGTCGACGGCCTGTCGGAGGCGCAGTGGACGTTCAAGTCCGCGCCGGACCGCTGGTCCATCGCCGAAGCCGCGGAGCACATCACCGCTTCGGAGTCGTTCATCCGCACCATGGTCGCCGGCGCGATGAAAGAGACGCTCGCCGCACCCGCGAATCAGGACGAGAAGATCCTGGTCGCCCTCGTCGATCGCTCGAAGAAATTCAAGGCGCCCGAGCCGCTCATCCCGACGAATCGCTTCACCAGCCCCGAGGCGACGCTCGGGGAGTACCGGAAGCAGCGGGCGGAGACGATCCAGCTCGCGTCCTCCGACGTCGACCTCCGCGCCAGGGGCAACAACCACTTCCTCCTCGGCCCCCTCGACGCGAACGGCTGGTTCCTCTTCCTGTCCGCGCACAGCGAGCGGCACACGCTGCAAATCGAAGAGGTCAAGGCTGATCCCAACTTCCCGAAACAGTAGCGGTAGCTTGACTGCGATCGCGTTCCTGCTCTTCGCCTGCGGCCCCGGTGCCGAGGTGAAGAGCGGGCGCGAGTTGTACCTGGCGTATGGATGCGCGGCCTGCCACGGCGCGAACGCGGACGGACGCGGACCCGCCGCCGCCCTCTCCCAGGTCAAGCCGCGCGACCTCACCAACCTCGGCGCCTATCGCGGCCCGAGCACGGTCGAAGGGATCTCCAACGTCATCGCGTTCGGGACGCCGGGCATGCCCGGCTATCCGGACATCCCGAAGCGCGAGCGGGAGGCGATCGCGGAGCACATCCGGTCGCTCGCGAAGTCGCCCGCGCGCGTCGCCGTGTACGACGCCTGGGTGCGCACGCCGAATCCCGCCGTCGATGTGGCCTCGGCGTACATGACCCTGGTCAGCACCGCGAACGAGCCGCTCAGTGTCGTGGCCGTGTCGTCGCCGCTCGCGAACATCGTGGAGATGCACGAGACCAAGTCCGTCGACGGGATGATGTCGATGTCGAAGGTGAGCGCAGTGCGCATCCCCGCGAACGGGACGACGAAGCTCGCACCGGGCGGCACGCATCTCATGCTCGTCGGCCTTCGCAAGCCGCTGCCCCGGCAGACCGAGTTCACGCTGCGACTCGACGACGGCACTACCGTCACCACCACCGCGGTCTTCCTCGATGAACAGTAAAGCCGCTCTTCTCGCTCTTCTCCTCCTCTTCGCCTGCGCGGAGCGGAAGACGCACGAGAAGCTGATGGACGTCGGCGCGTGGCAGCTCGTCGACCACGATGGACGGGGCTTCCGATCGGAGTCGCTGCGCGGGCAGCCCGCGCTGCTCTTCTTCGGCTACACGCACTGCCCCGACTTCTGCCCGACCATGATGTCCACCGTGGCCCGCGCGTATCGCAAGGCCGGACCGGACGCGCAGCGCATCCCCACGCTCTTCGTCAGCGTCGATCCGCGGGACACGCCGCCGGTGCTGAAGCAGTACCTCGCCTACTTCGGCGCCGTGCCCGCGCGCGGGCTCACCGGATCGAAGGCGCAGCTCGACGCGATGGTGAAGCAGTTCGGCGCGAGCTACGTGATTCACGACAGCGGCTCCGCCGCCGGACCGACCGTCGATCACTCGGTGCGGCTGTATCTGCTCGACCGCGACGGCGACGTGGTGAAGCTGTTCGACCCGCAGACGAAGCCCGAGGCGATCGCCGCGGCGATGCAGTCGCTGTAGCGATATGCTCGCTCGCATGATCGAGCGCAGTCAGTCCGGCAACGTCGTCACCGTCCGTCTCACCCACGGCAAAGTCAACGCCCTCGACCTGGAGTTCGCGGAAGCGATCGCGCTGACCATGAACGAGCTGGCGACCTCGGACGCGCGCGCGGTGATCCTCACCGCCTCCGGATCGAGCTTCAGCGCCGGCGTCGATCTGTTCCGCCTCGTCAACGAGGGACCCGCGTATGTGAAGCGCTTTTTTCCGGCGCTGGCCCGGCTCATCCTCGAGCTCTTCGCGTTCCCCAAGCCGCTCGTCGTCGCGGTGAACGGACACGCCATCGCCGGCGGCTGCATCTTCACGCTCTGCGGCGACTACAGGATCATGGCCGCGGGGACGTCGCGCATCGGCATCCCCGAGCTGCTGGTGGGCGTCCCGTTCCCGGCCTCGGTTCTGGAGGTGATCCGTTTCGCAGTGCCGCCGCAGCACCTGCAGATGCTGATGTACACCGGCCGCACCGTGGAGCCCGAAGAGGCCCTGCGCCTGGGCATCATCGACGAGGTGGCCGCCGATCTCCCCTCGCGCGCCGAAGCCGTGGCCTCACGCCTGGCGGCGCTGCCACCCGACGCCCTGCTGCTCGCGAAACGCCAGCTCCGCGATCGCACCGTCAACCGCGCCAAGCATTACGCCCACGAGCTCGACGCAACGGCGCTGGAGATCTGGAGCAGCGACGAGACCCACGCGCGCATCCGCGAGTACCTGGCGAAGACGGTGAAGAAGCCATGAACATCCATTGCGAGCAGCACCACGCCGGCATCGCCGTCACGGACGTCGCCACGGCCGTCGAGTACTACACGACGAAGCTCGGCTTCAGTCTGGGCTTCACCCACGGCCACGACTTCGCCGCCGTGAACCTCGGCGAAGTGCAGATCTTCCTGCAGCGAGGCACGCCCAACACATCGGCGTCCTCGGCGTACTTTCTCGTCGACGACGCGGACGCGCTGTTCGAGTTTCACCGCGCCAACGGCGTGGCGATCGCGCAGGAGATCGAAGATCGCGACTACGGACTCCGCGACTACGCCGTGCGTGACGCCGACGGCAACTATCTCGCCTTCGGGCATCGCCTCCACGACACCGGTCCGAAGATCCCCATCGAGCGGGTCGACGTCCCCCTGCGCCTGGAAAAGCGCCTCGCCGCGCTGCTCCACAACCTGGCGACGCACAAGAAGATGTCTCTCGCCAGTTGCGTCGAAGAGATCCTCCTCCACACCAACGAGGGCGTGGGGCCGCACACGAAACACACCCTCGCCCACATCCAGGAGCTGAAGCGCAAGCACGGGATCGATTACGACTCGCATGGGAGTTACCGCTTTTTTGAGGAGTAGGCGCCGGAGCGGCGAGATCGGAGTCTCAAAGTCGCAAAGTCTCAAAGTCGCAAAGAGGGCGCGAACAAACCCTTTGAGACTTTTGAGATTTGAAGCCTCTAGCTAAGGGGTGACGATCGCCACGCGAAACACGCCCCCGAACACCGACGGCTCCTCTCGGAGCACCGTGAACCCGCTGCCATCGAGAACGCCGTCCAGCGAGCGGGTGATGTCTGTGGCGACGAGGTTCGTGATGGAGTTCAGCGCCCGGCGCGCGAGCGACGGGCGGCCGGCCGCGAACTTGTCGAAGACCGATGCGCGTCCGCCGCGGCGGAGCACGCGCGCGGCCTCGCGCGCCGAAGTGTGTGGGTCGGGGACGACGGCCAGGATGAGGTGGAGGATAACGACGTCGAACGACTCGTCCGCGAAGTCGAGTGCGGCGGCGTCCATCACCCGTGCGTCGATCGGCATGCCCAGCGACGCCGCGCGTGCGCGGGTCTTCTCCACCATCGCCGGGGTGAGGTCGATCGCCGTGACCACGCAGTCGCGCGGGAGGAGATCGAGATCGAGTCCCGTGCCGCAGCCGTCGATGAGCACGCGCTCGCCGGGCTGCACGTCGAGCAGCTCGATCGCGCGGCGCCGCCCGCGTTCCACGACGCGGACGATGCGGTTATAGAACGGTGCGTACAGCGTGTACCGCGCACGGTTCCAGCGATTCGTGTTGATCCGCACGCCCCGACGATATCTCCGAGGTCGGAGTGGTCAAAGTCTCAAAGAAGGTGCGTAACACACCCTTTGAGACTTTGCGACTTTGAGACTTTGAGACTTCCGAGTCCTCGGAGACTGGGCGACGGCGCGACCCGGGTTGCGCCCTCCGCCCCGACGAGATACAAGGCGCGCATGACCTTCCAGGCATTGCTCGCGCGCGAGAGCGGCGTTGGTTTCGAATCGCTCACCGACGACGATCTGCCGAAGAGCGGCGTCCTGGTCGACGTCGCGTATTCGTCGCTCAACTACAAAGACGGCCTCGCCGTCACCGGCCGCGGAAAGATCGTCCGCAAGTTTCCGATGGTTCTCGGGATCGACCTCGCGGGCACCGTTGTGGAGGACTCGGACGAGCTCCGCAAAGGCGATCGCGTCCTCGGCACCGGCCAGGGGCTCGGGGAGATGATCTGGGGCGGCTATTCACCGCGGCAGCGCGTGCCGGCCGACGCGATCGTGAAAGTGCCCGGGGGGATGTCGCTGGAGCAGGCGATGCAGTTGGGAACGGCGGGCATCACGGCCATGCTCTGCGTGCTTGCCCTCGAGCAGAATCACGTGCGGCCGGGCGAGCGCGAAGTGGTCGTCACCGGCGCGGCGGGCGGCGTCGGATCGCTGGCGGTGATGCTGCTCGCGAAGCGCGGTTACCGCGTCGCCGCGTCGACGGGACGCCCCGAGCTCGAGGACTACCTCCGCGGCCTCGGCGCCACTTCGATCGTTCCGCGCGAAGAGCTGGCGAAGAAAGGCGGCCCGATGCAGTCCGAGCGCTGGGCCGGCGGCATCGACACGGTCGGCGGAGAGATCCTGGCGAACCTCTACGCCCAGACGGCGTACGAAGGCGCCATCGCCTGCTGCGGCATGGCCGGCGGCCACGAGCTGCACGCCACGGTCTGGCCGATGATCCTCCGCAACGTCTCCCTCCTAGGCGTCAGCTCGCTGCGCACGTCGAAGGCGAAACGCGTCGCGGCATGGTCGCGCCTGGCGAGCGACGTCGATGCGGCCAGGCTCGCCGAGCTCTCGCGCACCGAACCGCTGTCGCGCATTCGCGAGCTGGCGGACGACATCATGGAAGGCCGGATTCGCGGGCGGGTGGCGATCGACGTCAACGCGTGATCGACCGGTCCCGGCGACGCTCGGGAAGGATTTGTGCAGTAATATTATTATGAGTGCACGTGATTCGCAGAGCCTGGCTTCCTCTAATCGCCGTGTGTCTCGCCGTCGAGGCGAGCGCGGCCACGCGTACGTGGTCCGGCACCGTCAGTGAAGCATGGAGCAATCCAGCGAACTGGGCTGAAGGTGTCACCCCGGCGGCGGGAGACGTGCTCGTGTTTCCGCCAGGGGCACGACTCAACAGCACGAACGATCTTCCGAACGTCGCCTATCACTCGATCACTGTTACCGGTCACGCGCAGCTCAATGTGAATTCATACACTCAGGGCTCGCCGGCGACGACCGTGACCAACGGCGTGACCGTGGGCGGATCGGGCGCCTACCTTCATGGGATCGTGGCTGCCGGAACGCAGACCTGGACCTGCACCGTCACCCCGTTCATCTCGTGCTCGTTCCGTGGGCCGATCATCAATGGCGCGTTGACGACGCAGGCCGGAGCCCACCTTGGATTGCAGTCGCCGGGTGGCACCGGGACGATCACGCACACGGCCGGCCACCTACACCTCACCACCTACCCGCAGGCCTCATCCACTTTCGACGGGACGGTCACGTTGAACGGCGGAACGCTGGGTATGAACGGCATGCATCCGGCGATCGATGTCCAGTTGAACGTCGCCTGCACGTGGACCGGGTGCACCGAGGGCATCACGATCGAGTATTCGAACACACAACTCCGCTCACTGAGCGCCTCCGGCGGGTATGTGAAGACGGCGGCCCCGCTGCCCTCGACGTTCGGTGCCCTGACGCTCGGAGCGGGGACGCAGGCCGACCTCGCCATCGCGTCGAACATGATCCAGGCCTTCGTCGTGAACGGTCCGGTCACCCTCGGCGGCGGAACACTGACCGTGCGGCCGAGCACGCATACCTATATTGCCGCCGGCACCGTCCTGAACCTGATCGACAACGACGGCACGGACCCCATCGCCGGGACATTCGCCGGCCTGCCGGAATCGGCCACATTGCGCGCGATCAACGGACAGCGTTTCCGCATCAGTTACGTCGGGAACAGCGGCAATGACGTCACCCTCACGGCGCTCGCCCATTTCAACGGCCGGAACGATTTCGACAATGACGGCCGGTCCGAGGTCCTCTGGCGCCACGGGACGAGCGGCCAGAACTACCGCTGGATCATGAACGGACACCTGTACGCGGGCGGGGCGATCATCAATGAAGTCGATCCCGCGTGGATCCTCGCCGCCACCGCGGATTTCGACGGCGACGGCGACAGCGACATCTTCTGGCGCCACTCCGAGACCGGCGAGAACTACATGTACCGCATGGAAGGCGGCGCGATTCAGCAGGGCGGCCCGGTCAACGACGTTCCGGACACGAACTGGGAGGTCGCCGCCACCGGTGACCTCAATGGCGACGGCCGCGCCGACGTGATCTGGCGCAACGAGCTCACCGACGAGACCTACGTCTACATGATGAACGGCTTCACCATCGAGCGCGGAGGCGAGCTGCGAGGCGCCGGACCGGGCTGGAAGATCGCCGCCGTCGACGACTTCGATGTAGACGGCTACGCGGACATCATCTGGAACAATCTCTTTACCGGCGAGATCTACGCGTGGCGTATGAACGGATTTGCGATCGTGAGCGAACACTCGTTCGATCTCGCGCCGGGCTGGGAGATCGTCGGCGCCGGGCAATTCAATTCGATCGGTCACGTCAATTACCCGGGCGACCTTCGTCCTGATCTCGTCTACTGGCATCGGGACGCACAGCGTTTCGAGATCTATCACACGGATGAGGGCTTCACCCGGGGCACGCTCCAGAGCGGCGCGACCGTCGGCGATGGATGGCGCATCGCCGCGATCGCGGACACGAACGCGAACGGGGTGAGCGATCTGGTCTGGCGTAACGACCTGACCGGCGAGAATTTCATCTATATCTTCAAGACGAACGCCGAGCTGGGGGCACGCTATACGCCCGCCGCTCTGCCGGACATTCCAGACCTGGAATGGACGATCATCCCCTGAACGGAAAGAGCCATACATGCGTAAGACGAGTGTGATGTTCGCGTTGTTGTTCCTGTTCACGGCCGTATCGGCATCGGCTGCAACCCGCACGTGGAGCGGCGCCGTGAACGCTCTCTGGAGCAACGCCGGCAACTGGGAGGAAGGGATCGTGCCGGCAAGCGGCGACTCGATCGTCTTTCCGCCGTTCAGCCGCTCGACGAGCACGAACGATCTGTTCAGCGGCACCTACGCGTCCCTGTTCATCGACCGGGACGCCTTGAACCTCGGCGGCAACCTCGTCCAACTGAGCAATGGGGTCACGGTCGGGTCGACCGCGACCATCCTGTTCGTGAGCATGCCCATTCTCATGCACGGAACGCAGGCCATGAACTGCGCGAACGCCGACTGCGCGTTCGATGACCTACGGTGGAACGGGCTGATCACGTTCTCGACGGCGAACACGGTCACCAGGGTGGCGCCTCCCCAGATCCGTCTGCGGGGATACGGAACGTTCGTTCACAATAGCGGTCACGCGTCGTATGCCGCGATCGAGGGAATGGACGGCGCGCTGCTGGTCAACGCCGGCTCTGTCGGCTATAGCAAGTGGGGCTCCACGACCGGCATCGATCTGCATCTGAACGGTGACTGCGACCTCCTTCAGTGCACGGCCCGGCTAACGCCCGGCACCGCACGCTCGCTGCACGCGAACGGCGGACTCCTGGAGTTGACCGCGGTGAATGTGACCCAGGGACATCTCTTTTTCGGCAGCCGGTCCATCGTGCAGTCGACGGTGTATCCGTACGTGGGAAGCAGTCCGATCCTGAAGAGCGTCGCCTCGGCCGCTCCGGGGGCGGACGGCGCGGTGGCGATCGACAACGCGGTTCTGAGACTCATGGACCTGCCGGCCGGGCGCACGCCCGGCAGCGTCGTCACGATCGTGGACAACGACGGCGCCGATCCGGTGACCGGCACGTTTGCGGGACTCGCCGAAGGCAGCAACGTCATGGCCCGCAGAAGCAGACAGCGGTTCCAGATGTCGTACACCGGTGGATCGGGCAACGACGTCACGGTGACCGCGCTCGCAAAGCGCGACGTGGCGCACGATCTCGACAATGACGGCAGGTCGGACATCTTCTGGCGTCACGCCACGACCGGCGAGAACTACCGCTGGAGCATGAATTCACACATGGTCGCTTCGACGGGTCCGATCAATACCGTCGCCGACGCGAACTGGAAAATCGCCGCACTGGCCGATTTCGACGGCGACGGCGACAACGACGTCCTCTGGCGCCACGCCGTAAGCGGTGAGAATTACATGTACCTCATGCAGGACGGCAGCATCCTCAGCGCCGGGCCGGTCAATCGCATCGAGGATCTCACCTGGTCGATCGTGGCCACGGGAGACTTCAACATCGACGGCAAGTTCGACATCGTCTGGCAGAACTCGGCCTCGGGCGAGGTCTACATCTATCTCATGAACGGCACGGCCGTTCTGCGCGGCGGCAGCGTGCGCGAGGTCGGCCCGGGCTGGCGGGTCGCCGGCGCCGGCGATTTCAATTTCGACACGTATGCGGACATCGTCTTCCAGAACGAGGACACCGGCGAGATCTGGACGTGGCTGATGCAGAACTTCACGATCATCACCGAAGGGCATACCGATCTGCGGCCGGATGCGACGATCGCCGGCGTCGGACAGTTCGGCCGCGATCCCTCGAATCCGGTTACCTTCGACGTCGACGATCTCCTGCTTCGCAACAACGAGACTGGTGCCGTCGAGGTCTACTTCATGAACGGCTACGCGCCGTCCTGGACGTCGACGTTCGCGTTCGTCGATCCGGACTGGGAGATCGTGGCTGCGGGCGACTACAACGGCGACTCGTACAATGACGTGCTCTGGCGTCACGCGATCACCGGCGAGAATTACATGTACCTGTTGCAGCCGACCCAGGACGCAAACGGAGTCGGGATCCTCAGCGGTCACGAGCTGCCTCCGATCCCTGATCCCAACTGGAAAATCGTGCGCTGATCTGGAACGAACCTGCGCCTGCGTGACGCCTCGGAACCGTTACCGCCGTAACGCGTCGAAAAAGCATGACCAGCTACTGCCCGTCATGCTTTCGCGATCTGCCGTCCGAGGATGACTCGTGCGCGAAATGCGTGCGGGCCGAAGCGCCCGCACCCTCGCCGCTCCTCGGCTTCCTCTTGTTCGCACTGCTGATGGCAGGCATGTTGGCCTTCGACGCCCGCCTGACGGTGGCCGCCGCGGCCGTTGCCATCGTGTTCATCGTCGTCCAGATCGTGCGGCGCTTTTTCGCGACTCCGGAGCCGTGTTGCTCCAGACATACGTCTTCTATGACCTCGACCTCACCACTCCCGCCGCCTCGGTCCAGAGCATCAGCTTCGGCAGCGGCGCGGCACTGGAGGGCAATTACTATCGCGGCCGCAATCTGACATTGCTCCGCGTCGCCAGCCCTGTGTCGCTGAACAACATTCCGCTGAAGATCGGCCAGCCTCTGACGCGATTCCTCGATCCCGGCACGGTCGTCACGCTCATCGACTATACGGGCCAGGGGCCGATCGATGGCACGTTCGCCGGTTTACCCGAGGGTGCGGAGTTGCGCGCGCGTAATGGTCAGCGGTTTCGCATTTCCTATGCCGTCGGAACGGGCAATGACGTCACCCTGACCGCGCTCGATCATTACAGCGCCGATCACGACTTCAATGGCGACGGCATGTCCGAGATTCTGTGGCGCAACACCCAGACCGGCGAGAACTACCGCTGGACGATGAACGGGTACGTACACACGTCGGGCGCGGTCATCAATCAGGTGCCGGACTCGAACTGGAAGATCGCCGCGAACGCGGACTTTGACGGCGATGGGGATAGCGACATCCTCTGGCGTCACGCCACCACCGGTGACAATTACATGTATCTGATGCAGAACGGCGTCATCGCCAGCGCCGGCGCGCTGGATCGGGTGGCGACCGACTGGCAGATCGCCGGCGCCGGGGATTTCAATGGCGACGGCAAAGCGGACATCGTGTGGCGCAATCCGGTCACGTTCGAGAACTACCTGTACCTGATGAATGGCCGCACACTCACGCGCGGCGGGCCGTTGCGCAGCGTGCCTTCGGACTGGTCCATCGGCGGGATCGGCGACGTCAACGCGGATGGCATGGACGACATCCTCTGGACCAATCCCACCACCAGTGAGGTTTACCTGTGGCAGATGAACCACCACGACATCGCCGGACAACTGCTCGGGCGATTCCCGGGATTCGTCGTCGCGGGCATGGGGCCGTTCGCGGCGCGGACCGGCTATATCCGCGAGGAAGCGGATGCGAAAACGCATTTCGTGCTTCGCAATGAAACGACCGGCGCGTTCATGATCCATCTCTCCGGCGGAACAGTCCCATACGAAAATCGTCGCCCCTTCCTCGAGGGCACCGTCGATCCGGCGTGGAAACTGGCAGCGATCGGCGACTACAACCGCGACAGCGTGGACGACATCCTCTGGCGCCACAGCGTGACCGGCGAGAATTACCTCTACCTCATCACGCCGGCGATTGCGAATGAGCCCACGTCCCGCGGCTGGTACACCGGACACGCACTCCCACCAGTGCCGGACACGAACTGGCAGATCGTGCGCTGATGCCCCAGTCCCCTCTCCCCGCCAGCGGGGAGAGGGCCAGGGTGAGGGGTCTCGACTACCGCCGCACGTCGTCCCGCATCGCCGCGCCGATGGCCGTCGCCTTCGCGGTCTTGACCTTCGTCGGCATCATCTTGTGGGCGATACTCTGCAGCTTTTTGACGGGGCGGAGCAGCGGGTTGTCCCACATCGCCTCGACCGCGTCCTTGCGGGCCTGCATCATGTCGCCGAGCTCGCGGAGCTGCTCGTCGCTGAAGAGCGAGCGCGCTTCCGCGAACATCTCGCTTTCCTCTTCCTTGATGTGATGCTCGATGAGCTCCTTGAGCACGGAGGCCTTGGCCGTGAACTCCTTCGACTTCGGATTGGCGGCCTTCAGGGCCGGCAGGACCATGTCGACGATGTGATGCTCTTCCGCGGCCTCGTAGAACAGATCTTCGGCCTCGGTGCCGCGCGTCGCGGCCTTGAAGGCGGGATAGAACACTTCCTCTTCGACCTGCGCGTGCATCTTGATCTCGCGCTCGATCTGGGCGACGAGCGCTTCGCGCTGCTTCGCGGCCCGCTCGGTGGTGTCGGCGAGCTCGCGCAGCAACCGTTTCACCGTCGCGTGGTCGGATTTCAGCATTGTGATTGCGTTGGGCATTTTGCGTTTTCCTCCACTTCCACAAATGCGTTTTGCGTGCCCATCAAACAGAGGAAAATATGCACAAATGACTGAACCATCGATCCTTCACGACCGCGTCCGGACCGCGCTCGAGACCGCCGGAATCAAGTTCGAAACGCTCGAATGCGCACCCGAGCTCGCCGATACGGCCGAGTTCTGCGCGCACTACGGCATCTCCGCCGATGAGGCCTGCAACGCCATTCTGGTGGTCGTGAAAACCACTCCCCGCCGCTACCTGGCCTGCCTCGTTCGCGCCGACACGAAGCTGGACGTGAACCGCAAAGTCGCCGCGATCGCAGGGACGAAGAAGCTGTCCTTCGCGTCGTCGGAAGAGACGGCGGAACTGACCGGCATGCTCATCGGCGGCGTCACGATCACCGGCCTGCCGCCGGAGATCCCGATCTACGTCGACGAGCGGGTGATGGAGCAGCCGCACATCATCATCGGCGGCGGCAACCGCAGCAGCAAAGCGCGCATCGCGCCGCCGGAGCTGCTGAAGCTTCCGAACGCGAGCGTGGCGGACGTCGCCGTCCCACGCTGAACAGGAGGGCCACACATCGTCAGATCGAAGCTCGCGGCACTTCTCGAGGTGATCGGCGTGTTCGTCACGGGCGTGATCGTGGCCCGCCTCATCGCCGCAGCGCTCGGCGTCTCCACGGGCGGCGTTCGCGATCTGCCGGCCGGCGCGACGCCGGACTACCTCGCGCTGGCGTGGTCCTCCGCCGCGCAACTCCTCCTTCGCTACGGCGCCATCCTCGGCATCGCCATCGCCATCAACCGCCGCCCTCTCCGCGACTACGGGATTACGACGGCCGGACTCTCCGCGCGCCGGATCGCCGTCATCGGCGCCGTGCTCTTCTCCATCGGCGGCCTGCTGCCGCGGCTCATTCTCTTCGCCAAGGACCACGTGCCCCTCGGCCGCGAGCCGGCACACTGGTCGCGCCTCGCGGACGCACACTCGATCGAGTTCTGGATCTACATGGCCGTATCGAGCTTCGTCCTGGTGCCGATCGTGGAGGAGCTCTTCTTCCGCGGCTACGTGCAGATGCGCCTGCAGGACGCGTTCGGCGCCCCGGCCGCAATCGTGATGACGGCGCTGCTCTTCACGCTGTCGCACCGCCAGTACTTCATCGCCAGCGGCGTGGGCATCGGCATGCTGATGTCGCTGCTGGCCGCATCACTCCTCGCCGGCTACACGCGCCATCGCTTCGGCACGCTCGTCCCCGGAGTCCTGGCGCACGCGATCGGCAATCTGCCAATCCGCGGCTGGATCCAGGTCGTGCTCCTCGGCGCGATGATTCTCATCGTCATCCTCACCCGCTCCTCGCTCCTCGATCACGCTCGCTCGCTGCGCTCGCTCCTCGCCTCGCGCACGATCCTCCCCGCCGCCCTGATCGCCGTCGCGACGGTCGCCGCCGTCCTCGCGATCGCCCTCCTCGCCCGCCCCGCGCTGCCCTTCGTCGGCATCGCGGCACTGCTGGCGGCACTGCTCCTGCGGCGCGGGAATGCGGGTCCGCCGTCGACAGTTAGAGGCGCTTGACCGCGGCAGGACCATTCGGTATCTTCCGCGTCCCCTGCCATCGTGGCGCATTCGTCTAGGGGTCCAGGACGCCGCCCTCTCACGGCGGTAACACGGGTTCGAATCCCGTATGCGCTACCAACCTTCAATCGGCTTGCAGGTCGGCGGTAACTCGCTGAAAACCAAGTTCGTTCGGCTGGTTTTGAAAATGCGTCGCTGTCGAAGTGTACGCCGGTCGAGACAGCACCTGCTGAATCGGACGCTTCGTGTCCCGCTACGCCTCCCCATGCCGTTCTGCATTGCGAGTACGTGCTCCGCAAAGCTCACTATTGCCTCGACATCGAGTTTCGTTCACGGGGGCTTGAGCAACTCGTTTGCAACGGAACGGTCTGTTCGGCAAGTCGATCCTTCTCCTCATCATATTCGCATGCCGTCTCATCCTTGCGTACAGCGGTTCTATCGCAATCACGCCCGCTTCTGCGGTTCAATACCAACTGCTTCCGCAATGACCGACCAAGTCCTGATTAATGACGCGAGAATCCGCGAGCTTTCCGCCACGCGCCAAGGCCGCGTCAGCCTCGGCGGTTTCACTTACCAGGCCTCGTATGCCGTGGCGCGGCTGGCGAGCATGCTGGTACGGCAGCCTGCACTCGACCTCACCGACTTTCCAGTGATCCTCCGCTACGACTGGGCGGAAGACCTCGACGAGCTCGACTCCGGCGGCCCCACCATCCTCACGCAGTGCAAACGCATCGACGACATCGGCCAACCGGCGAAGCTCGCCGAGGTGCTCCTCTCGTTCGCGCCGAAACTGCTGTGGACCGAAAACGGAGGACGGTCCAACTTGCGCTTCCGTCTTGTCTGCACGGATCCGCGTTTCCGCGGCGACGCGCCTCTCGCATTCTCCGCGAATGCGACCACAAAAGAACGCGCGAGAACTCTCGAGGCGTTCGCGGGCGCCCTTGCAACGCCACCGACCAGCGGATCCGATCGCGCGCTCTGGCAAGCCGAGGCGGAGGTGTTCGGAAGCAAAACGCTTTTCGACGCGATCTGGGAAGCAGCCGAGGGGGTCTATCTGCGCGGCGATGCGATCGTGGGCGATCCATCGGGGATGCCGCTCCTCGCCGCGGAGCGGGCAGCGCTCGATCTCCTCCTTCGCTTTTCCGAGATCGACGCCGATCGCCAAGCGGAAGCGCTGAAGAGCCTGCGCTCGCTCGTCCACGGCAATCTTGTTTCGTTCGATCCGGTCTCCGGTGTGCGGAAATCCTGCGAACCACGGTCGCCGCGCGTCATCCGCAGAACGGACGTTCATGTGGAGCTGTTTGCTTTGCGCACGACGCGCGAAATGGCGTTCCGCGTCGTGACGCCGCAATTCCTAGCGGAGCAGCGGGCGAAAGAGAAGCAGATATACGTGGCGCGTCCACCGCAGTGGGCGGACGTCGTTCATGGACAGGACCGTGAGGTCCGTTTCGTCGAGCGCGACCTCACTACGGAGCTGTGCGATCACGTTCGCTCGGACATCCTGAAGCCCGTCGCGCGCGGCACCGATGAGCGGCTGCACATGCTCTTCCTCCTCGGCGCACCAGGCGCGGGCAAAAGCACGCTCGTGCGGCGCACAGCCGCGCTGCTAGTCGAGGAAGGGGCCGTCACTGCCGCCGACTTCGGGCTGAACCTCGGCGAGCTCGATCATGAGGAGATCAAGACCATCGTGGCCGATCTGAAGGAACTGGCCACTGCCGAGCGACCGGTGCTACTGGTGCTGGACGATCCGTTCTTCGCGGAGTCGGGATGGAACAGACTTCTCGGCCGGCTGGCGCGCGCCCGCGTTCCGGCCGGAGTCATCGGAGCCACCCCCGACTTTCTCTACGACGCATTCGGCGCGAGCGTTCGCGTCGACCCATTCCGCACTCATATCATCACGATGGCGAAACCGAGCGTCGTCGAGCGGGCCGCGCTCTCAGCTCTGCACGGCCGCGAACTACCGCCGTCGGACGAGGAGGAAGACTTCCTGGTTCTGGCGATGGAAGCCGCTGCCGGCGAGCCGTTCAGCGCGATCGTCGCCCGCATCTGGAGGACACTCAACGATGGCCAGCCGATCGATTCGCGTGTCGAGCCCGAAACCCTACCGTGGGCCGTGCGCGCGTATCTCGTCACTTGTTATTTCCACCGTGTCTACGAGCGTTGCCCCGAGGCACTACTGGCCGAAGCATTGGCGCAGAGCGGCACCGCGGTGCCGGCGAACTACGATCGCCGTCTCCGCGAACTGACCTCCCGCGACGGCTGGAGGATCTTTTCGGTCCAGGAGCCCGTCAAGGGAATGGGCCACCGCGATGGACGGACCATCGGTGCGGGACATCAACGCATCGCCCGTGAAGCGTGGAAGCTGCGGCCGACGCCCGCGTTCGACGTCGCGGAGTGGGTCATTCCTGCGTCGATTCGAAGCATCCGGGCCTCGGCGGTCGGTCGGCTGGCGGGGGCGCTGACCCGCTCAACGAACGAAGCAGATGCGCGGTTTGCCGCCACCCTCGCGAGAGCGTGGAGCGAAGCATCCGACACGCATGCGGTTTCCGGTCCTTCTTTCGCCGAGCTGTTAGGGACGCTCGCGACCAATGCAGCGCACTACGAACGGCCGCTGATAATCAGGGCATTGCGGCGGCGCGCCGAGGAGATGGACGCCCACAGCTGGATTGCGGCGCTTCAGCTCAGGGATCATTCATCCTCCGGCAACAGCCGAAAGAGCTTCCCGGAAGACCTCGACCTGGCGGTCGTCATCGAATCGGCCGATTTCTCGATAGCCCCCAGCCGCGCCACACGCTTTGGCGACGCCCTCAGGCCGCAGTCTGCGCCCTACAAGGCGTTCATTGAGCGTTTGTTCGCTGCGTTAGAGGGCACCCTTAGCTGGAATATCCATCCGACTGTTCTCACGTGGCTGCTCGCGCGGGTGCCAGTCGCCGAGATTACGTCCAAACGGTTGCAGCATGTACGGAACTGGCTCGAACAGAACTCCAGCGACACCGCAGTTCGCACCAAGTTCCTTGATGTGGTCACGGCGTTGCCTGCCACACATCAGCTTCGCAAAGAGTTCATGAGAGACACCTCAGTGTGGCTTCAGCAAAACTCGAACGACACCGCGGTTCGCACCAAGTTTCTCAACATCATCGGGGCGCTCCCTCACGAGGACAAGCTGCGCCAAGCGGTGCTGGCCGATACCGCACGCTGGCTCGAGGAGCATGCTTACGACACCACTGTACGGACGATCTTCCTCGTGATCGCCGGTTCGACGGACGTGGGTTTCGACACGCTTGTGAGGTCGGCGGCGCTGCTCGACAACCAGCGCGTCAAGTCCTGGCAGATAGTCGCCGATTCGATGGTGCAACCATACCTGCGGGCAACGCAGTCGGCGAAGGCCAAGCGCGAGAAGCACGCGGAAGAGAGGTTGCGCG
Source organism: Thermoanaerobaculia bacterium (assembly GCA_035536275.1). Taxonomy (GTDB): domain Bacteria; phylum Acidobacteriota; class Thermoanaerobaculia; order Gp7-AA8; family Gp7-AA8; genus QHVT01. The sequence goes on along the minus strand of DATLOL010000077.1, from coordinate 22,879 downwards.
CAATCCGCGACAGTATCGTTCGCTGGTACGAGGCCGTCGGCGCCACTCCGCCGGATCTCGATGCAATGCTGCCGAAATCGGACCCGAACCCCTCCCGCCCCGTGACGCGCGGCTTCAACACTCTCGCGGACTCGTTTCGCCGCGTGTTTGGGAACTCCGGCGACAAGTAACCAGCCGACGATCGAGCGAAGGCCCCCGATCTGCGCCGCCAGCCGACAGGCGATCTGACCAGTCGCAAAACCACTCGCATACTTGGCCACGGACCCACCCAAAACCAGCATGTTTCCGTGGACACCGCGAAAACGACAATTCGCGTTAAGCCCGTGAAATCAGATAGATATGGCTTCGTCAGAGTAGCCCTCTCACGGCGGTAACACGGGTTCGAATCCCGTATGCGCTACCAAATATCCCTCGCCGCTCCTGTTCTTCACACCAGCCTCGGAGATTCCGAACGATCGTGACTTTCGATCGCTTCGCGGTCGTTTATTACAGGTGCCCGGGGTGAGGGCTTTGCCTCAGACCGCGAGCTCCATCGCAAATGCGGGCGCGCCTTGCGGCGCGCCCGCGGGTCTACCGTGCTACTCCCTCGGCGCCGTGGGCGTCGGCGCTGGCGTCGTCCTGGCCACCTTCGCCGCGGCCTTCATCGCCCGCTCGGCCGCCTTCGTTGCGACCTCCTCGGGCGTTAGTTTCCGCTGCTTGCCCAGCGCACGGCGCATGTCGGCGACGTGCGGTCTGAGGTGAGCGTACCGCTTCTGCCTCGCCAGACGCTGCGCCAGCGAGTACGTCGTCAGCGCCTCCGTGCCGGCCAGGTTGCGCGCGGAGGTGGTGCTGTACCGGACGAACTGCGCCAGCGCCTCGAGCTCGTCGGCCAGCGGAACGTACGCGTCCGCGTATGCGACGAGGTCGCGGATCTCGGCCGGCGGGGCGCCGTCGGCGCGCACCAGAGCCTTCTGGTTCGCGACCGCGACGTTCGTCAGCTCGATGAACACGGGCGAGACGACCGCGGCCGGGCTCAGCCTCCGCGTCGCATCGACGGTCTCGGGAATCGCGAAGCGCGGGATCTGCTCCCGCCACTTCCGCAGCTCCTCGAGGCGCAGTTGCGCCGCCGCGGCGTGGGTATTCGGGGCTCCGTTGGGGACAACGACATCTTCCTTCTCAATGATGCTCATGACAAAGTCCTCTTTCTTTCGACTGTGCGTGTGGATCAGAGCGCGCAGGTCGAAGAGAGAGGAGGAGCACGGCCCTGGAGAGAGCGGCGGGGGACTCGGACCTCGGCGGGGCAGGGCGTTCGCCTCCGCCGGAGAAGTACGGGAGCGATGCGGTCGGAGACACGCGGTTGCCGGACGGCGAGGAACGCGCGGACGAACAGGGGCCGCGGGGTGATGACGATGCGCCGCCGGTCGTCGGACGGCCGTTCCGGCACCAGTTCGCCCGTGCCGAGGCCGCCGAGGACCTCGACCTGAGCGAAGATGGCCTTGTTCACGGCGAAGGGAATGTACTCGGCGACCGCGCGGCAGCGTGCGGCCGCGAGCTCCATGAGCTCCGGAGCGTCGCCGGTCTGTTGTTCCGGTTCCCGGGTCAGGGCCTCGCTCGCCTCGGCCAGCTCGCGGCGCGCGTCGATGAGCCGCAGCGAGGCCACGGCCATCCCGCGCATCGCGCCGTTGAGCCGCCGCGCGGTGCGAACCGGACGCCGTTCGGCGCCGCGTCCGGCGTCGATGGCCGCGTGAATCGTGGAAAAGATCAGACTGGCCGCGGAGTCCAGCGCCCGCTGGGCCCGCCGGTACGGACGGACCCACTCCGGCCCCCGCGCCCGCTGGCGGCGGCGGCTCGGGCGGCATACGCCGCCGGCAGCGCCTTTCGGCGCATGTACTGAGCCAAATCCGGTCATCGGGGAAAACGGTGCGTCAGGTCGAGCCCGTTTGTCAATGAAAAATTTATTTGGGTATTTTTCGCGGCAGTTCCGCCCATCAGCCATGCCGGATTTTGCGAGCCTGGAAGCCGAGTGATCGATGACTCAGGTTGAGTCATCGATCACCTGGGCCGAGTCATCGATCACTCATATCGAGTCATCGATCGTCCGGGCCGAGCCAGCGATCGCTCGGATCGAATCATCGATCGTTCGGATCGAGTCGTCGATCGTTCGGATCGAGTCATCGATTGTTCGGGATCGAATCAGCGATTGTTCGAATCGAATCGTCGATCGTTCGGATCGAGTCGTCGATCGTTCGGATCGAGCCATCGATCGTTCAGATCGAGTCGTCGATCGTTCGGGTCAAGCCATCGGCCGCTAGCGTCGAGCCGTCGGCCCCTCGCGATGAGTCATCGATCACTGGAACTGAGCCATCCGCGCATGGAGTGTGGTGAAACGCTCGCGACGACAGGCTCCCGCCGCCGATTTCCTACAAACCCGTGTTACCGCCGTGAGAGGGCGGTGACAGGGTTGGACCCCGTATGCGCCACAAACAGAACTCGGCTCGTGACTGGTTGAGTCGAGTCCGCAGCACCCATCAGACGTGCTCCTTCATCGCTTACAGCAGTGCGCGTTGCTTGAAAGAGAGGTAAGAGCTCGTCGTGACGATGAGGTGATCGAGAACCTCGACGCCGAGCGCGTCGCCGATGCCGGCGAGCTTCGCCGTGGACGAGAGGTCCTGCGGCGATGGTGACGGATCGCCCGAGGGGTGGTTGTGGAAGAGGATGACCGAGGCCGCGTGATCGCTCAGCGCGTAACGAAAGACGTCGCGGGGCGAGACGGTCGCGGACTTCAGCGTCCCGACGAAGATCTCCCGCTCGCTGAGGATCCGGTGACGGGCATCGAGGAAGATCCCGCCGAAGGTCTCCTGCACGCGGTGGCCGTACGCGGCCATCAACCGGTGCGCGAGCATCGCCGGGTCGCGGATTGGTTCGGACGAGGTGGTGGACTGCGCCGCGATGCGGCGTCCCAGCTCCAGGGCCGCGCCGATCCGCGCCACCCGCCCGCCGCCAAGACTGCCGACCCGTTTCCCGGGAATCCATTCGCGGCGCGCAAGGGCCAGGAGTCCGTCGGCGACCAGCTCGCGCCCGATGTCGAGCGAGCTCTTTCCGCGCCGGCCGGGCTCGATGAGCAGCGCGATCAACTCCGCGTCCGACAGCGCAACCGCGCCGCCGCGTCTCATTCGCTCGCGAGGGCGCTCCTCGACGGGGATGTCGCCGATGCTGATGTGATCCGTCTCCACGCACCGAGGTTCCCTCGGATGCTTGGGTTTCGCAAGGGTTTGAAGCGCGGACGGGACAAAGCTTCACTTCCGCCGCCGTAGGTGCGCGCAGAAAGACGGACCTCGGTGGGCGACATCCACCTCAGGTAGAGACACTACCGTACTGCGGAATCAGCCCGTCAACTGGCCGAGAATGGCATTGAGGAGTTTCGCTGCCGTGGTACGAGAGGTCGCAAGTTGCGTTTCCAACTCGTCCACCAGCGCCATCAATTCATCCACCTTGGCTACGATCCGACGTTGTTCGCCGAACGGCGGGATTGGCAGAATCATCCGCCCAAAGTCAGTTATCGAAAGATGCTTGATTGCCATCCCCTCCGCCGCCTCCCAAATCGGGTCCTGTCCGAAAGGAGAACGGATGACCATCAGCAAGAAGGGACGATAGAGAAGACAACTTTCCAGCCAGAGCACTGCAACGCTTTGATTGATGCAAAACGGTTCGTCCGTCTCGACGAGCGCAGCGCGTCCAATCGTTCCATCCTTCGTGATGAGGATGTCTCCCTTTCGGGGGAGATCTTTCGGATTCAAGGCCGCGAACTCGATGGGCGAGGCCCGGTGTGCATTCTCAAAGGTCATGAACCCGTCTTGAACGTTCTTGGCTGTGACAATCGGTGGTCCGTTCTTAACGTGGGACATTGGTCTTGTAAAGCCGTACGTTATCCAGTCGCAAATGTGGCCCCAGCGCACCCAGCGCCACGAATCGTGAATAGAAAACGGCAATTCATCTTCGGAAACAGGCAGCAAGTCAGGCGGTTTTCGAATCTTCTTTTCGTCGACTAACTGTTGTCTCAATTTTTTCATCTGCTCCAATAATGCTTCGGGTGTTTGTTCCGCTGGGTCGGATTCGACGAGCTTCCCTTGAACGGCGAGAGTGAGGATGGACTTGCGCAGGTCGGCGGGGGAGATGGTGTAGGACTTGTGGAAGAGAAAGGTGAGGTTAGCCGGGGTGGGCGCGTCGGCAAAGCGGGACAGCGAGGCGCGGGCGAGCGCGGCGTGGCGCGTCTCTCGCTCTTTCTCCTGCGCCTCCAGCCGGTCACACAACGCCATCAACTCATCCACCTTCGCCACGATCCGTTGCTGTTCGGCAAAAGGGGGGAGCGGGAATGGAAAGGCAAGGATCTTTACCTTCGAAATGTTTGGCTGCGCACCACCTTCACCCGCGTTGTGAAATCTCTCGCGTTGCGAAAGAAGGAAGTTGAAAAGATAGCGATTGTAGATACCCTCGAACGGAGTGCAGCCGCAGACGGCCTGATTGGTAACCGCTGGCTCGGCGAGGATGGCGACCCGCCCTATGGTCGCGCCATACATCGCAAGGAGCACATCCCCAGGTCGGTTTCGCCTGAAGGAACCTTTCGTTAACGCCAAATCGGTAACTGTTTCTTCTGAGCCCGAAAGGGACTGATTGTCGTTAAGCTCCCCAGACTTGAGCCAAGTGACTCCAGGGCCATACAGATCGGGCTCTCCGCGTCTGGGCGTAGAACCGGAGCCCCAGTCACCGATTTCGCCCAGACGCATCCATACCCAAGATGCCGGAACATTGAAGAGTGCCTCCTTGTCTCCAACGGGTTTTGTGAGCTGTGGGCGAATTCGACCCGCGCCGATCAGCCGACTCTTTATGCTTTGAAGGCGTTTGCGAAGCTGCTCACCCGGCTCGTCCGTAGAAACTTGGTCGACAAGCTTGCCTCGAACCGCGAGTCGAAGAATGAGTTCTCGCATCTTCGCGACGGCACCGGGAATGTCGGCGAATACCTCGAACTTCTGGAGAAACTCTTCCTGCGTCATGCGTCGCCCGTAGCGAACAGAGCCTGTTCCAGCTCACGTTTCAACGCTTTGCGAGTTTCCTCAATCTGCGCGAGAAGGCTCTCGTATTCCGGCAGCAAATGCTCGACATCGCCCGGCCCCTCATCCGGATTGTGCGGATTCTTCAGATCGAGGTTGTAGTTCCCGGCCTTGATGTCGTCGATGGAAACGCGCCAGGCCTGCTCTTTCTCCACGCGCGCGGCGAAGCCGTCGCGCTCCGAGCCCCACCACGCCTTCTCCGCGTCGAACTCCTCGATCCGGATCGGCTTCCCCTTGTTGTAGCTCTTCGCGCCCGGCGGATAGGGATGCTCGTAATACCAGACCTCCGTGGTCGGAGCGCCTTTGGTGAAGAAGAGAAGGTTCGTCCGGATGCCGGTGTACGGATTGAACACGCCGTTCGGCAGGCGCACGATCGTGTGCAGGTTGCAGTCGCGCAGCAACGCTTCCCTTGATACGCGTCTTCACTCCTTCACCGAACAGCGTTCCGTCCGGCAGGACGAGCCCGGCGCGGCCTCCCGGCTTGAGGAGCTTCATCAGCAGCACGAGAAAGAGATCCGCGGTCTCGCGGGTGCGGAACTCCGCCGGGAAGTTCGCCTCGATTCCGTCTTCCTCCATCCCGCCGAACGGCGGATTGGTGACGATGACGTCGACGCGCTCCTTCGGCGTCCAGTCGCGCAGCGGACGGGCGAGTGTGTTGTCGTGACGCACGCTGGACGGCACGTCGATGCCGTGCAGCAGGAGGTTGGTCATGCAGAGGATGTGCGGAAGGTGCTTCTTCTCGATCCCGGCGAAGCTGGTCTGGATCGTTTCCTCGTCCGCCTCCGTCTTTGCCTGATCGCGCACGTGCTCGATGGCGCTGACGAGGAAACCGCCCGTTCCGCAGGCCGGATCGAGGATCGATTCGCCGAGGCGGGGGTTGACCTGGTCGACGATGAACTGCGTCACCGCGCGCGGCGTGTAGAACTCTCCCGCGTTACCGGCCGACTGCAGATCCTTGAGCAGCTTCTCGTAGATGTCGCCGAACATGTGGCGGTCATCCGAGGCGTTGAAGTCGATGCCGTTGATCTTGTTGATCACCTGGCGCATCAACGTGCCGTTCTTCATGAAGTTGTTGGCGTCCTCGAACGCCATCCGGATGAGGCCCGCGATCCTGTCCTCGCCGCCGCGCAGTGTCTTCAGCTTCGGCAGCAGCGTGTTGTTGACGAAGTCGAGGAGGCCGTCGCCGGTGATCCCCTCGGCGTCCGCGGCCCAATTGCGCCACCGCAGGTGCTTCGGCAACGGGGACCGGTAGTTGTCGCGGCGAACCTCGAGCTCCTCCTCGCGGTCATCGAAGATCTTGAGGAAGAACATCCAGCCGAGCTGCTCGAGCCGTTGCGCGTCGCCGTACGTGCCGGCGTCCTTGCGCATGATGTCCTGGATGGTTTTGACGACGTTGGAGACGTTGGGCATCTAGCTAGGCGACCTCGTACAGGTGGGATTCCAATTCGCGAATGGCGGAGAGATAGGCGTCTTTCCCGCCGAAGAGGCGCACGATCTCGACGGGAGTGCCGAGGTCGGTCAGCGGATCGACGTTGAGAATGTCCAGCGATTCAACGCTGCGGACGCCGCCCTCGGCGTACTTGTCGAGCAGCGCCTGCAGGACCGCGCGGGCGCGGTCGCCGTACTTGCCGAACACGTTCCGCTTGTTGACGCGGTCCGCGCGCTCGCGGCGCGTCAGCGGCGGCTGGTCGAAGGCGACGTGGCAGACCAGGTCGAACGCGTCGTACCCGCGTCCCACTTCCTCGGCCAGCTCCTCGAGGAAGACCCCCTGCGAGAGCAGCTCGTCGACGACGGCCTGCTTGCGATCGGCGCTGTTCCACGCGTTGAGGAACGCGTCGAGTGAGCGATAGGTCTTCTTGACGGTCTTGCGGGTGTAGTCGCGGAGAGACTCGGTGATCAGGTTGCCGTCGGCGTCGAGGTACTGCACGCGCTCCGTGGCCACCACGACCGGTACGTCGTCGACGTAATAGCGCCTCGCTCCCGGCGCCTGGTGATCGGGGTCGAGCGGCGCACCGACGTAGGGCGGCGGTGCATCCTCGCCGATCTGATCATCGCTCGTGGCATCGGGCTCGATCTCGTCGGGAGGAGCGACCGGATCATTTGCGGACGGCTCGTAGATCTGGACCGGATCGCCGTCGAACGTGGGATCGGCAAAGAGCGCAGTGGCGCGCTTGAAGTCCATGATCGTGAAGTAGAGCTTGTCGTAGTCCTCGTTGATCCGCGTGCCGCGTCCGATGATCTGCTTGAACTCGGTCATGGAGTTGATCCGTTTGTCGAGCACGATCAGGTGGCAGGTCTGGGCGTCGACTCCGGTCGACATGAGCTGCGAAGTCGTGGCGATCACGGGATAGACCGATTCGGGATCGATGAAGTTGTCGAGCTGCGCCTTCCCCTCGTCGTTGTCGCCGGTGATGCGCATGACGTACTTGCTGTTGGCGGCGGCGAGATCGCCGTTGGCGTTGACGAGCGCCTTGCGCATCCGCTCGGCGTGATCGACGTTCTCACAGAAGACGATCGTCTTGGCGAAGCGATTCGTCGAACTCAGGAACTCGGTGATCTTCGCCGCAACGAGCTCGGTGCGCTTCTCGAGGACGAGGATCTTGTCGTAATCGAGCTGGTTGTATTCGCGGTCCTCGATCGGCTGGCCGTACTTGTCGGTCTGGCCGAGCTCGGGGCGCCAGCCGTCGAGATCCTTGTCGAGACCGATGCGGATCACCTTGTACGGCGCGAGGAAGCCGTCGGCGATGCCCTGCTTGAGTGAATAGGTGTAGAGCGGATCGCCGAAGTAGTCGATGTTGGAGACCTCTCTGGTCTCTTTGGGAGTGGCGGTGAGTCCGATCTGCGTGGCAGACGAAAAGTATTCGAGCACCCGGCGCCACGATGCATCCGCCGCGGCGCTGCCCCGATGACACTCGTCGACGATGACCAGGTCGAAGAAGTCGGGCGAGAACTGCTTGTAGATGTTCTGGTCTTCCTCGGTTCCGGTGACCGCCTGGTAGAGCGACAGGTAGATCTCGAACGCCTTGTCCGCCGTGCGGTTCGTGATCTTGGTCATGGCCTTGCCGAACGGCTTGAAGTCGTTCGTCTTGGTCTGGTCGGCGAGAATGTTGCGGTCGACGAGAAAGAGGATTCGCTTCTTCGCGCCCGACTTCCAGAGGCGCCAGATGATCTGGAACGCGGTGTACGTCTTCCCCGTCCCTGTGGCCATGACGAGCAGGATCCGGTTCTGCCCACGCGCGATGGCCTCGACCGTTCGGTTGATGGCGACCTGCTGGTAGTAACGCGGCATCTTGCCGCTGCCGTCGTCGTAGTAATCCTGCGTGGCGATGTCTTCCTGGCGGTCGGTGAGTCCTTTGGCCTCGCGATACCGGCGCCACAGATCCTCCGGCGACGGGAACTCGTCGAGAGTGAGCTCGCGCTCGACGACTCCGCCGGTCGCCAAGCGGTCGTGTTCGAGAAACGCATCGCCGTTGGAGCTGTAGGCGAAGGGGACGTCGAGCGTCTCCGCGTAGTCGAGCGCCTGCTGCATGCCGGCGCCTACGGTGTGGTTATTGTCCTTGGCCTCGACCACGGCGAGCGGAAGATTGGGCTTGTAGAAGAGGATGTAGTCGGCCTTCCGGGCCTTGCCGCGGGAAGTCAGCTTGCCGCGAACGATCACGCGCCCCTTCGTGAAGTAGCGCTCTTCGAGCACCTGGGTCATCACGTCCCATCGCGCGGCGATTGCCGGCGTGATGAACTTCGTCCGGATGTCGGTCTCGGTGAGAGCCTTTTTGTCCATTGTGAGTGGCCGCCGGGACGAAGCGCGGCGGCGCGGTCAGTCTACTGGACGATCGGACGCTCGGCGAACAACAGCTTTTCACCCGCGGCACATCTTCCTGCGTGCGGGCCCGAGCAGCCTGGTCGTGAGCTCGTCCAGGTCCGCCTTCGCCAGCGCGGCGAGCAGGCGCGGATCTGATCCTCGAGAAAGTAGATGATCGGCGCGGAGTCGAGAAGGATCGGCGCGCGCGGAGGCAGACCCGAGAGGTCTAACGGCTCCATTCGTCGCGAAGGGCTCGAAGCACACGGGAGCTGTTCCTGCCCCACAATCCCTGACCGGTCCCCTTCCACGGCAGAAGGGACGCCTGCGAACTGCTGTCGGCGATCTCATCGACGGGGACGAGGGCCGCGACGGGCCGGCCACGTCTGGTGATGATGGTGGAAAGGCCTCGTTCCGCCGCATCCAGAAGATCGGGAAGCTGATTCCTGGCCTCTTCTGCTCCCTTGCGTCGAGTCCGACTCATTGGCAATCCTCGACAAAACTGTACAACGCTGTACGGACAGTCTTCAACGATGTCGCTTCACTTCATCCTTCGAACGGACCTCGTCGTGCCGCGGAAGTGCTCACGCACCGGCTCTACGTCTACCGTCGTCGTGAACTCCGTTTTGGAAACACTCCTTGCTGAGACGCCTGCGAACTGCTCGCGGTGACGAGTCGTGCCCCCGGCACTAGGGGTTGATCGATTCCGTTCTGGCGATCACGATCCCACCGACGGCAACAATGAGGATGAGATTGATCACGCCGACAAACCATCCAGTCCACTTGTCGAGCAGTTTCGATGTATCGCGTCGCACCTGCGCGATATCGCTGAGCATCTGGTTCGGTGCGGCATTGCCCGCCTGCACGACAACGCCGCCGTTTCGCAGCGCCTGCACTTCCCTGGTGAGTCTGTCGAGCTGAACCTCGATCGTGTGGATCTCTACTTTCGCGATCGGCTCCTGAACTTGTGTGTGATCTCCGAAAAACCCCGTGATCGTGACCGCCGTCAGCGTCGCGACCAGGAGGCACCAATAGCCGGCCATCATGCCGCGCAGCCACCTCGGCGGTTCCGAATCGCGCTTGCGGAAGAAGAAGGCCACGCGGATGATCGACAACAGAAGGCCGAGCGCGGAGACGCCGAGACCAACCGCAGACTTTGGCGTCTTTTCAAAGCCGAAGAACTGCCAGAACAGATTCATCGCGTAGTTCGCGGCAAAATCCTCGACAAGGGATTTCTCGGTGTTCTCCGCGATTTTCTTCACCTCGTCTTTGATCGCCGTCATCTCGCTTTTCGTAGCCTCGATGTCGGCTGCGATCCTGTTCAAAGGCTCTGAAGCTGCGGTGTCGGTCGTTGCGGCGGTCTGCGTCGCCGTCGACTGCGTCGATGTGGTTGCCGTCGGCTTTGGTTCCGGTGCCGCGGCGGCGACGAAGCACAGCAGCGATGCAGTGACCACCGCGGCTGGGGAAACGAATCGCATGAGGTCCTCCTTTTGTTAGGAGAGACGAGTCGCGCACATTCCCCACGTCCCCATGGAGCGGTGGCCGCCCTCGGCCGCCGGTGTCGTGACGATCCGGCGGCCGGGGGCGGCCGCCGCTCCACGGGGACGGATCCGGGCACGATTTGGCGGAACAGAGCCGCGAGTCGCTGATGTTCACCTCGGCGAGCCCGGACGTCATCGCCGAGCACGCGTTCGAACGCGTTACAATCGATAACTGCTGAAACCCAGAAGAAGGAACCTCATCACATGCCGGAAAAAATCGGGCCGTACAAGGTCGTCTCGCAGCTTGGCCGCGGGGGGATGGGAGTGGTCTACAAGGGCCGCGACGAGGCGCTCAACCGCTTCGTGGCCATCAAGGTCCTCACCGAGAACCTCAGCGAAGACCCCACCTTCCTGCAGCGGTTCGTTCGTGAGGCCCAGGCAGCGGCCGCGCTGTCGCACCCCAACGTCGTGCAGATCTACTTCACCGGGCAGGATGACGAGGGGCATCCGTACTTCGTCATGGAGTACGTCTCCGGCCACTCGCTGGACCAGATGCTGCGCAGCGAGGGACGGATCGACAACCCCCGCGCATCGCAGTTGATGCTGCAAGCCGCACACGGCCTGGCTGCGGCGCACGACCTGGGCATCATCCACCGCGACATCAAGCCGGCCAACCTGATGCTCGACGAGCGCGGCACGTTGAAGATCGCCGACTTCGGTCTGGCCCTCCCGCCCGATGCCGAGACCCGCCTCACCGCGACCGGCATGATGGTCGGCACGCCCGGCTATCTCGCCCCGGAGCAGTGCGCCGGTGAGACGCCCGATCACCGCACCGACATCTACGCCCTCGGCGTCACCTATTACATGTTGCTGACCGGGACGCCGCCGTTCCGCGGCCAGAGCCCTTTCGCACTGATGAAGCAGATCCTGGAGGCCAATCCGCCCGACGTGACGACGGTCAACCCGAACGTCGATCCGGAGTCCCGTCGCATCCTGGCGAAGATGATCGCCAAGGATCGCGAGCAGCGTTATCAGAACTGCCACGAGCTCGTCGCCGATCTCGAGAACCTTCTGGCCTCGATGGGCGTGCGCAGCATGACCGCCGGTCTGGCATCGCGGGCCACCGCGAGCTCTCCCGCGACGGCCGCCGCGGCGGGTGCAGCGACGATGCTCGTTTCGTCCGCTGCGACAGCGCCGGCGACCGCGGCACCGACCATGGTCGTCTCCCCTGCGCCTGCGCAACCCGCGGCGGTCACGGTTCCCGACTTACCGATGGCTGCCGCGCCGACGATGCCGGCCATCCCGAGCCCCCAGGTGAAGAGCGGGTCGTCGTCGCGCACGATGCTCGTGGCCGCGCTGCTCGCATTCGTGCTTCTTGCGGGAGGCGCGATCGCGGCCGTCATCTACAAAACGAACCTCTTCCGCGGCGCATCTCCGAACGAGACGAAGCTCGCCGTCGCTCAGCCGTCGTCGCAACCGGCCCAGCGTGCCGAAGCGAATCTCGGGGCGGCGACTCCGCTCGCGACGCCTCAGGACACGCTGCTCTCGCAGCCATTCACGCCGCCTGCGCCCGCGCAGCAGGCCGCGACGGAACCGGTCGCCGCGACGGTGCCGGCGCCAGCCATCGCCCGTCAGTCCCCGGCGCAGGAGGTTGGCCAGGCGCGCACACAAAGCCCGGTGCCGCAGCAACAGACGGCGCCCACAGTGGTCGCGACGCCCGCCCGCGCGGCGCAGCGCCGCGGCCTGTCGGGCGTGGCCGTTGCCGCCATCGGCGATCAGGTGGTGCTCGGTGCCGTGTCCAGCGCCCTGCGCACGGAGGCCGAAGCGGCGGGCCTGGAAGTCGTCGACGCGAACACGCTGCCGTCGACCGAGGACCTGGTCGGGGGCCGCGTGCCCGTCCGCGATCTCATCGCCCAGCTCCGCGACGACGGCTACGCCGTTCTGATGCTGGCGCGTGTCGAGCCGACCGGCTCGCGCGAGCTCTCCTACTACGGCCGCCGCGACACTGCCTACACCGCGCGGGTCACCGTGACCGCCTACGACCTCGCGACCGGCCGCCCCTTCGGAACGCCGCAGACGGAATCGATGACCTACACGTCGATCAACGTCGACAGCGAGTCGCAGGACGTCGTCACGCCGCTGGCACGAGCCGTAGCGCGCGCGATTCGCGATCGCTGAATTCGCACCTGCTCCCCAGTCCCCTCTCCCCGCTTCGCGGGGAGAGGGTCAGGGTGAGGGGCAATTCATCGCAACCCTTCCGCGATGAACAGTTCCGACAGGAGCAGTCGATACCCGAACACGTAGCTGTCGTTCTGGGCCGCGTAGTGGATCGGGAACACGCCCCGCACACCGGCGGCGTCCGATGGGCGCATCGTGCGGACGAAGGTGCGCGCGCCGCTGCGCAGATCGATCGAGAAGATCTGGGACTGTCGCTCCTCGCGCTGGCAGACCAGCAGGACGTGCTCGGACGGCCAGTGCACCGGTGAGTCGCCGCGCAGTGCGCCCGGGACCGCGATCGCTCCGATCTCCGGATCGAGCGAACAGATGAGCGGCGTGTCGTGCTCGCTGAGGACGGCCATTCGTTCCCCATCCGGCGCGAGGGCGAAGAAGAACCAGGAGTTGACGATCGGCTCCGAGACCGGCAGCGCATCGCCGCCCTCGATGGGCAGACGCCAAAGCCGCAGCGGTTCGCCGGCACGCGCGCCGATCACCACGATCTCGCGGCCGCTGGGGAGAAAGCGCGCCGATTGAATCCGTTCCGGTCCGCGCAACGGAATCTCGCGCAACTCACCCGCGCCTGTCGGGACGAGCAGCAAATGGCCGGGGAGCTCATCGCGGAACGCGAGAACGTACTCGCCATCGGGCGACAGATCGCGGGCCCGTCCTTCCTCGAGACGCACCGCTTCGCCACCATCGGCCGGACGCAGATAGAACGTGTACCTCCCACGGCTGGCCAGTCCCTGTTCCTCCAGCAGGAGCGTCTTGCCATCGCCGGAGAGACGCATCGGGAACGACCAGTCGAACCAGGAGAGATCGCGATCGACTTCTTCGCCCTCGACGTGGCAGACGATCAGACGACGAAGCGTCTCGGTCGCAACGAGCACTTTGCCATCGGCGGCGATGTCGCGGAGCACGATCAGCGTGGGGGCCGAGTAGACTTCGCGCGGCCGGCTCTTCCGCGACACCGCCCATAGCAGCATGCCCCGCGCCTCGGCGTCATACTCGGGCGCAGCCGTGTACCAGACCTCGCCCGCCGGATGCCAGGCCAGGCCCGAGGCGATGTACATCCGGTCCGTCAACTGGTGCGCGTCGCCGTGAAGATCGATGACCTTCACGTAGCCCTGGTTGTCGCCGGCGAAGGGATGTTCGAAGAACGCGATCTCTTTCCCGTCCGGTGAGATACGCATATCGCTGATCCAGTACGGAGACTGGTAGACCGGGCGCCCGATGGGATACTCGATTTGAAACAAGGAATGGTCGCGACGGCAGATGGCGAGCTGCTTTCCGTCGGGCGACCAGTCGGCTTCGTACACGTCATTCGCAATCGGCCGCGGCGCACCGCCTGTAATCCCCACCCGAGCCAGCGTGCCGGTGTTCTGGAACCCGAGCTCCGTTTTGCGTCCGAGGGAGATCGCCAGCTCGCCGTTCCTGGAGACGGCATGAATCGACGCTCCGATGTTCAACGCACGCGCCTCCGCGAGTCCGCGATGCGAGACATACAGGCCCAGCGGCTGATCGTTCCAGACGGCGCCGTACACGATGCTCCCGTCCGGAGCGAATCGTGCCGCCATGACGTGTCCGCGACGGAACGTCACCTGCTCGAGGCGCGGCTGTCCGGCGGTCGAAGCGTCGCTCGTGACCACCGCGGTTGCGCCGGACGCCGCGAGCTCGATGGTCTCGAGATGGAGCGCGAGATCGTGTGCCGAATGAAACCGCTGGTCGGGCTCTTTGGCGAGGCAGCGCTCGAGAGTGGTCGCGAGCGCTGAGGGAAAGAGAGCCGTCTCCAGGCGCGGCGGCTCGTCGCGCCTGATCGCCGCGATCGTCTCGGCGGAGCTGGCCCGGAGAAAAGGCGAACGTCCCGTGAGCAGCTCGTACAGAACGACGGCGAAGCTGAAGATGTCGCTGCGCGCGTCGGCCGGCTCCCCGCGAATCTGCTCCGGGGCCATGTAGCCGATCGTTCCCAGCACCGTACCGGCCTCGGAGATCCGGACGGTCGTGTCGTCGGTCGCGGGCCGCGAATGCTCGGTCACCTTCGCCAGTCCGAAGTCGAGAATCTTCACCGAGCCGTCCGCGAGCACGAACAGGTTCGCCGGCTTGAGGTCGCGATGGACGATGCCCCGCCCGTGCGCCGCCGCGAGGCCGCGAAGGATCTGCAGCGACCACCCCACGGCACGCCGCAGCGGTACCGGGCCGCGGACCACGACGTCGAGGAGCGACTCGCCTTCGAGCAACTCCGTGACCAGGTAAGGCATCGCTCCGGATGTGCCGAAGTCGTGGATGGTGACGATGTTCGGATGGTGCAATGCCGCCGTGGCACGCGCCTCCTGTTCGAAACGAAGGAGCCGCGTCCGGTCGGCGACCAAGGCCTCGGGCAGGATCTTCAGCGCGACATCGCGGTGCAGCGTCGAGTCTTTGGCGCGATACACCTCGCCCATTCCGCCGGCACCGATGGAATGAAGAATCTCGTACCGCCCGAGCTTCGATCCCTGCGCGAGTGACACGACACTAGGATATCGTTGATGGTCGCGGCGACAACCGCGCCGCGAGCGCAGGTGGCGCGACCATGCGATAGGCCTGCTCGATGAAAGCCGCAAGCGCGGATTCAGGAAGCTTGCGGTCGAGGCGGATGCCGATCCATCCCGCCGGACCGACGTAGGGCGGGACGAAGAAGACCTCGGGGTCGCTGGCCACGAGCTCCCGTTGCAGGCCTTCCGGTGCCGGGCAGAGCACGGCGATCCGGCCATCGTCGTGATGGTCGTCCGAGAACATCGCGTACAGTTTTCCTTTCACTCCGGCGCGAAATGTCGGCGTTCCCCAGGCGATCTTTTCGTAGGACTCGGGGAGCTTTGCGCAGATCGCGCGCAACCGCGCCAGCGCCTGGACCGAACCTCCTTTCGGAGTCTTCATCGGATGTTTCGACGGCGCACCGCGGGGCGCGAGCACGACCATCACCTCGTCGCCCTTGCCCTTCTCGATGCGCCGGGCAGTCGCGTCATCGACGAGCAGCCAATGGCGGCCAGCGCGGGCGACCACGGCAGAGTCGAACGAGACGTCGTCCACCGTGGCCGCGACTTCGACGCCGCGCCGCCGCGGCTCAACGGAGACGACGGGCAGCGTCCACCGCTCGGCGGGGTCGAACGGCACCTCGCAAACGAGTCGTTTGTTCGCAGCAGCGAGCGTCGCGCGAAAACGTGCGGAAGGCATGGAACGCATATCGTAACCGCGTATCTGCCGGCCCTCATCTGGGGTGACCGCCGCGTCGGGCGCTGCCGGGCTTGAAAACCTGACCATCAGGTTTAAAGACCCGGAAGTCAGGTTTAGAACCCTGAACGTCAGGTTTAAAAACCTGGACGTCAGGTTTAAAAACCTGGACGCCGGGTTGAGAAGCCTGCCGGTCCGGGTGGGAAGCCGCGACGTCCGGCTAGCCCCAGGTCCATCGTCCTCTCGCCGAGGTCATGGATCGATATCACCCCATATCAATCGGAGGCTCGCCGCATCTCTTCACGCGACCGCGGAGGCCACGGATTGATATCACCCCATATCGATCGCACGCTCGCCGCATCTGTTCGCACGCTCGTCGTTCCTCTTCGCCCCGATGACCGGGGAGAAGCTGAAGAAGAAGATCGCCGGCGTCAGCGAAGACGTCTTCGAGAAGGTCGAGGACGGCGTGCAGCAGGTGCAGGCCGGCGTTCGCCGCCTGCATCCCGTTCGGGAAAGCTGACCCGCACGAGCATTTCGTCGAAGAAGATTCGGGCGGAAGCATCGAGGTCGCAATCGATGAGGAACGCCTCGCGGCCGAGATCGCGCAGGACCGCACTTCGCGCGAAGTTGCAGCCGTGAAAGGTCGCCCCCCGCAACTCCAGGCTTTCAAACGTGGCGCCGTCGAAGTGGCAGTCGACGAAGCGCAACCCCGACGGCTCGGTCGACTCTTCGAGAAGAAGCTGCGCCGCGCTGAAGTCGCATTCCTCGAACGTGGTGTCAACCGCGGTGAGCTGAAAGATCGTCCGGCTGAAATTACAGCGAGTGAACCGCGCAAACGGCGCCACCAGGCCTCCGAACGTCGACCCCTCGAAGTTGATCCCGGTCAGGCGGCAGCCGGTCAGATCGACACCCGCCCAATCGATGCCGTCCAGCGATGACACCTCCGACAGCCGCAGTCCGCGCAGGTTCTGCAGCAGCAGGCTCTCCGCATCCTTGCCCACGCCGGCATCGGGGAACGTCTGCAGAAAGGACAGCATCCGCTGCAGCGTATCGGTTCGCGGCGGATCGAAATCCGGTTCGCTCCCACGGAGGTCCGCGCATCGGCGGTAGGCGGCGACCCGCAGAATGAACGCCAGGACGGCCATGCCCGCGGCACGCGTGGGCAGCGTGTCGAACCAGGTCCGCTGACCGTACGGCGCCTTTCCTTCCCACGCGGGCCTCGACCACACCGTCCAGTACGAGTGCACGTTGTCGGCACCGTCGAGCGCGTGGTAGAGCGCCGCCGCCTCGCCTTCCGGCAAGGTCGCCACCATCTCGCCGAGCAGGTCGATCTTCGCTTCCGTCAGCACGCGGCCGGTGAGCGACATCCACGTCTCCGGCGCCAGCGCCTCACCGGCACGCGCGGGCGCGAGAAGCCGCCAGATGCGCTCGGCCACGAGGTACTCGCGGAACGACTGGTGCGTGAACTCGATCAGGCCGCCCGTGCCGCTTTCGTCCGAGCCGGGCCGCAGCATGTGCGCGACGAGGATGTTGCGATCGATGGGGATGCTGTCGACGGTCCTGCCGAACGTCGCGCGCAACTGCGCCAGCAGCTCGTCTTCACCGAGGGCTCCTTTCCCGCTTTGAAAGAACAGCCAGGCGATCTCCTGCAGGATCTCGCGGTAGTTTTCAGGCAGAGCATGCTTCTCTTCGTCGGTGCGGTAACGACCTCGCTCCGTCCAGGTGATGAAGAGCCGGTAAACCTCGGAACGCGTGTACCGCTTCGGCTCGAGCATCTCGCGCTGCGTCTCGAAGATGCGGGCGATCATGTACAGCACCAGCGGCGTACGGGCCACCTCGACGAGATCCCGCTCGGCCAGGAACTCGAGCGAGAGCTCGCTGCCGAGACCCGCGCTGTCGCGGTACCGCTCGCACCAGCGGCGGATCCGGTCGTCGTCGAAGTTCTGCAAATGAAGCCGCGTCGCGCCGTCGCGCAACGCCGCCGCGGAGGCCATGAAGAGAATGGGCCGGCTGGAGAGGACGACCGTGATGTTCGGCCGCTGCGCGAGAAACGACAGCTGCCGGTACCCCTCCTCGACCCATTCGTGCTGGTCGCTCCGCGTGTAGAACAGATTGAGCTCGTCGAAACCATCGCACAGCAGGCAGATCTCGTCGGTGCATTCGTCGATGTCGATGCCGTGCGTATCGCGGACGTGCTGGCGGAGCACGCTGATCAGCGGAATCGTGGTTCCGGCGGCCTTCAGCTTCCGCAGGCGGACGAAGATCGGCGTGATGGACGGATCGCTGTTCAGCATGCGCTCGGCGAAGATGGCCAGGAGGGACGTCTTGCCGAAGCCGAATTCGCCGAGGACGAGGAGCGGGACATCGGAGCCGGCCGAGCCGGTCAGCCGCCCTTCGGCCTTCGAACGGCTCGCGGCCAGCCATTGGAAAAGGAGTGACAGAGCGGGTGCCGTGAACGAGCGGTCGGTATCGACGTCGTAGACGACGCCGTGCACGACCGCCGTGGCCAACGGCTCGATGAAGATCTGCTCCAGCGTCACGGAGCTGTCCGAGAGCAACCCGCTGACGACCGACGTCGCCACATTGATGCGCGACGCGTCGCGCGCCCGTTGGCGCGGCAGGCGGTCGCGCTGCAAGGCACCGCGTAGGTCGGCCACCGGAAAGCCGGCCTCGCCGCCGAGCGACAGGTCAGCGCTCAACCGTGCGGCGTCGGTCTCGGGGTAGAGCCATGCGTGAATGTCCCGAATGGCCGCGATGAAGACCTTGCCGTCGCGCTGCAGCCGCGCGGCCATCTGCGCGGCGAGCCGCGCGTAAAGCTGCCCGTACAGCGAGAAGGGATCGCGTGAGTTGCGTGCGAAATACGCGATGCATTCCGCGGCCAGCGATTCCTTGTCCGGCGTGTCGAGCTCCCAGACGATCCGATCGGCGGCGACGGGCGGTTTCTTGCCCGGCGAAGGCGCGGAGCCGTCCGGCAGGTGACGCGCGCTCGTGACGAAGCGGAACTTCGCGTCTGGCGCGACGGCCGCGAGCCGCGCCACATCGCCGAGAAACGTGCGCACCGACTTCGGCGCGATGTGACTCTTGTGCTCCTTGCACTCGATGATCTCCACGATGCGGCCTGCCTCGTCCTCGAGGAGCGCGTCGACCCAGATCTCGCCGCCGTCCACCGCCACCGGCCATTCCAGGCGCAGCTGCGCGATCCGTTCGTGGAGCGGGTCCGCTCCGAGGGCCAGCCGCATCAGGCGATGAAGCGCGTACCGCAACTGAAAGTCACGGCCGGAAACGAGCTCCCGCATGGAAGGCATCCGTCTATTGTGAACGAGCGGCCCGCTTCCGCTCCGCCGCGAGCATTTCGAGCGCTGGGCCGCCGACCTACGCGATGGCGTCCACTCTCCTGCCCGCACGTAGCGCCGGCGTCTCGCCGGCTCAGGGGCACGAGCCGGCCAGAGGCCGGCGTTACGCCATCACCCTTGACGAATTCCATCTCTCCAGAGATATTTGCCGCCGGTGAAATTCCGCAAAATTGGCGTGGTGGGGGCCGGGGTCATCGGCTCGGGCGTTGCGCAGCTGTTTGCGCAGACCGGGCATGACGTCGTGCTCGTCGACATTCGCGAAGAACAGCTCGAGACGGCGCGGCGTGGGATCGGGAAGAACCTGAGGCTCCTCACGCTGCTGCACAAGGATCGCCTCGATCCCGCCGCGGTTCTCGCGCGACTGCAGCCGGCGCGGGAGATCGGGGCGCTGGCCGGGGTCGACTTCGTCATCGAGAACATCACCGAGGATTGGGAGCTCAAGCGAGTGGTCCACGAGGAGATTCACCGGGTCGTGGCGCCGGAGACGCCGATCGCCGCCAACACTTCGGCCATTCCGATCACCAGGATCGCCTCGGCCGGACCGTTGCCGCAGCGGGTGGTGGGGATGCACTTCATGAATCCCGTTCCGGTCATGCCCATGGTGGAGATCATCCGCGGCGCGCACACCTCCGACGAGACCATCGCCGCCGCGCAGACGCTCGTGGAGCAGGCCGGCCGGCAGTCGATCGTCGTCAACGACTCGCCGGGGTTCGTCACCAATCGCGTGATGATGCTGATGGTCAACGAGGCCATGTTCCTCGTGCACGAGGGGGTCGCGCCGGCGCCGGACGTCGATCGTCTCTTCAAGACCTGCTTCGGCCACAAGATGGGACCCCTCGAGACCGCGGACCTCATTGGCCTGGACACCGTCCTGCGCTCGCTCGACGTCATCTACGCCGAGTTGAACGACAGCAAATACCGCCCCTGCCCCCTGCTGAAGAAGATGGTTTACGCCGGCACGATGGGCCGGAAGAGCGGCAAAGGGTTCTACGACTACGGAGAGTGACGACCGATGCCAGATGACGCCATTCGCCTCCCGATCCGCGGGTTCATGACGCGCTCCTTCGACGGCCGCGCCGTGGCCGACGAAGACGACATCTTCGCCCTCGGCTTCGCCAACTCGCTCTTCGCCATGCAGCTGGTCGCCTTCGTCGAGGGTCATTTCCGGATCGACATCGACAGCGACGATCTGGAGATCGAGAACTTCCGCAGCGTGTCCGCGATCTCGGGACTGGTCGAGCGCAAGATGACGGCCGCCGGCTGACGATGCGCATGGAGCTCGAAGAATTCGGCGAGGTGGAGCGGGAGTACCGCGCCTTCGCCGCCGAGCACGTCGCGCCGCATGCGGCGCTGATCGATCGCGAGGAGCGCATCCCGCGCGAGGTCGTCGACGCGCTCGTGCGGGCCGGCTACTTCGCGAGCGGGTTTCACACGAGCGCCGACCCGGACCCGGTCGCCGCCACGATCCGCCACGGCCTGCTGCACGAGGCCCTCGGCGCCGCCAGCGCGTCGGTCCAGGGGCTGCTCAACGTGCACCACATGGGCGGCAGCCCGATCGCGCGATGGGGAACGCGCGAGCAGAAAGAGTACTGGGTCCCGCGTCTCGTCAGCGGCGAGGTGCTGGCCGCGATCGCGATCACCGAGCCGCACGTCGGCAGTGATGCGGCCGCCGTCGCGACCACCGCGACGCCTGATGGAACGGACTACGTGCTCAACGGCACGAAGCGGTGGATCACCTGCGGCCAGAACGCGGACGTCTTCGTCGTGCTGGCGAGCGGGCCGACCGCGTTCATCGTCCCGCGCGGCACGGAAGGTCTGACCATCGAGCCGATCCGGGGCATGCTCGGGTGCCGCGGCTACATGGTCGCCGAGCTGCGCTTCGAGGACTGCCGCATCCCGGCCGATCACCTCCTCGGACGCCCCGGCTTCGGACTGACGCACGTCGCCGCGACCGGTCTCGATTCGGGACGCTACAACCTCGCCTGGGGCTGCGTCGGACTGGCGCGGGCGTGCCTCGACGCATCATTTAATTACTCGCGCGAGCGGCGGCAGTTCGGCAGCGCGCTGTCCGAGTTCCAGCTCGTGCAGCAACTGATCAGCAGGATGATGACGGACATCGAGGCGGCGCGCATGCTCTGCTTCCGGGCCGGCACGCTGCGCGGGCGCCGCGATCCCGCCGCGATCAAGCTGAGCGCGATGGCGAAATACTTCGCGTCGACGATGGTCAATCGCGTCGCCTACGACGCCGTGCAGATTCACGGCGCGAGCGGCGTCGGGCCCGACCTCCCCGTCCAGCGCTATCTCCGCGACGCGCGGATCATGGAGATCGTGGAGGGAAGCACGCAGATCCTCGAGACGGCCATCGCCCGCTACGGCTATCAGGAGCGCGGATGACGATCACCCGAACCTTCGATCTGAGCCGCCTCGGCGAGAGCGGCCTCCGCGCGATCGTCGATGCGCTCCGCGTCGATCACGAAAACGTCCGCGGCCATCAGCTCGATGCATCGACCGGCCGTCTGACCGTCGAGCTCACCCGCGAAGAGGCCGGCGAGCACGTGGAAGCGTTCATCGCCGGCATGAAGCGCACCCACAAACTGATCGGCCGCAGGATCGTGAAGGAGACCCACGCCGCGAACCTGCAGATCGGCGACATCGACGCCGCGCTGGCCGCATCGTCCGACGTGCAGATCCTCGGCGATGGCTTGATCGGGTTGAGCGGCCCGCTGCTCGCGCTCTTTCGGTTCTTCGAGCAGCGGTTCCGGCAGCTCGCGGCCGACTTCGGGGCGGAGGAGCAGCACTACCCGGTCATGGTGCCGAGCGAGCTGCTCGCCGAAGTGGGCTACCTCGGCCACTTCCCGCAGCACATCACCTTCTGCTCGCATCTCCCGGGCTCGCTGCCGGTGCTGCAGGCCGTGGCCGCCGAGCCGGACACGCTCGTCGAGCGCCTCGAGGCGCCGCGCCACGTCCTCACCCCGGCCGTCTGCCTCCCCTGCTACCGCCAGCATCGCGGCGCGGTCATCGACGGCGTTCGCACGCTGACGATGCAGAACCACGTCTTCCGCTACGAGGGCACGAACTTCCGTCCGATGAGCCGAGGCTGGGACTTCACCGTTCGCGACATCGTCTTCTTCGGAAGCTACGAGGACCTCTCGCGGCTGCGCGCGGAGGTCATGGAGCGCGCCGTCGCGCTGTGCCGCGAGCTCGATCTGGAAGTGACGATCGAGCTGGCGAACGATCCGTTCTTTCTGGACACGAGCCGCGACAAGGCTGTCTATCAGAGGATGGGCGAGGTCAAGTACGAGCTGCTCTTCCCGATCCCGCACCGCGGCGAATCGCTCGCGGCGTCATCCTTCAATCTGCACCGCGACTTCTACACATCCGTCTACGACACACGCCGCACGAACGGCGAGCTGGCCGAGAGCGCGTGCATGGGCTTCGGCGTCGAGCGATGGGTGTACGGGTTTCTGACGCAGAAGGGGATGGATCCGAAGGGCTGGCCGCTGGTCAGGGCGGGGTGAGGGGTATCTGTCTTTGTTCTTGCCCCTCACCCTAGCCCTCTCCCCGCTAGCGGGGAGAGGGGACTGCTAAGGCCACCCTTACGTGAAGAACGCGACGCCGCGCAGCTCCCCCAGTCCCCTCTCCCCGCTTGCGGGGAGAGGGTCAGGGTGAGGGGCAACTCTTCGCGGCCGGGCATGACAAGCGACGCCTACGTCGGGTGTCATCCCGAGCGTAGTCGAGGGA
>DATLOL010000076.1:0-9773 GCA_035536275.1 Thermoanaerobaculia bacterium | reverse complement strand
GCTTCAGCCCGCCGGCGGCGAAACGGCGGGCTGAAGCCCGCCGCTCCACCGGAGCCTACCTCTAGAAGCTGCCGACGGCTTCGCGCTCGTCTTCATAGACCTCGAAGACCGTGATGAGCTGCGTCACGTGCAGGAGCTCGTTGAGCTTGGCCGGCAGGTGGAGCAGCTTGAGCTTGCCGCCGCGGTTGGTGACGGTCGTGTACGAGCCGACCAGCTCGCCGATGCCGGACGAGTCGATGGTCGTCACGCCCGACAGGTCGAGCAGGATGTTCGTCTTGCCGGCGTTGACCGAGTTCGTGATCACCTCGCGCAACTGCGTGTCACCGGCACCGATCGTGATCTTGCCCTGCAGGCTGATGATCTCGACGTTGTCGACGGTTCGGGTAGTGGCCTTCATTCTCGTTTCTCCTCTTCTTCCTAGGCTTTCGTACTGGCGATGCCGCTGCCCTTGGCCAGGTTCTTCGTCATCACCAGCGACGTGCCGCCGCTGGGATTGAACGAGTAGTGGACCTGGTCCATGAACGTCTTCATGTAGAAGATGCCGCGGCCGCTGGTTTTCATGAGGTTCTTCGGGTTCAGGGGATCGCTGACTTTCTCGGGATCGAATCCCGCTCCTTCGTCGGAAACGGTGATCTCCAGCTCGGAGCCGGAGAGCTCGAACGTGGCGAACACCTTCTTGGCCACATCGAGCTTGTTGCCGTGCTTGATGGCATTCGCCACCGCCTCGCGGACGGCCATGCCGATCCAGTGCGAGCCGTCTTCATCAACACCTGCGTTCTCGCACAGGTGTTCTGCGATCACCTGAACCAGTTCGATGTTTTCGAAGCGGCTGCTGATCGTGATCTCGATACGCTCGCTGTCGCCGCGCTCCATGGGCTGAATCCGCGGCATTCTAAGGGAACGGAATGGCTGGCGTAAACGTCGGGTTGCGCAGCGCATGATCCGGTCCCGGGCTGCGTGTTCGCTGTTTGTTTTCCTGCTCGTCTCCTGCGCGCAGGCTTCGCCGCTCAAGCCGGGCATGGACTCGGTGGAGAAGATCCGCGGCCGGAAGTTCACCGGCGACGTCCGCAACGTCACCATCGACCGCGCCGATCTGTCCACGCATCTCGAAGCGCAGATGCGCAAAACGACCCCCTATCCGCTCGAGGACTGGGCCCGCATCCTGCGCGCACTGCAGCTCGTCGACATCGACGGAAAGCAGATCGTGCCGAAGCTGCTCGCGCTGTACGAGTCGCAGGTGCTCGCGTTCTACGATCCGCACTCGCACACCTATTACTCCATCAAGCAGCTCCCGAAGCTGCCCGCGGCCGCGGCGCAGCTCGCCGACCCGAAACTCCTCGAAGAGACGGTGATGGTGCACGAGCTCACCCACGCGCTGCAGGACCAGCTCTTCGCGCTGTCGAAGAAAGAGCAGTCGCTGATGCGCGACACCGACGCCAACGTCGCCTATCACGCGGTGCTCGAAGGCGAGGCCGTGCTGGTGATGGTCGCGCACATGCTCGCCAAGAACGGCGTCGATCTCGACGAAGTGATCAAGGACGACGCCATGCTGGGCATGATCACGTCGTCGGTGCAGGCCGATCAGATGCTCGATCCGTCCACGCCGAAGTACTTCGCCGAGATGCTGAAGTTCCCGTACCTGGACGGACTGAAGTTCGTCATCACCGCGTATCGCCGCGGGGGCTGGGCGGAGCTCGACAGGATCCATGCGAATCCGCCGCGCAGCACGCGCGAGATCCTGCATCCCGAGGACTACTACGCGCGGAAGAGCGGCGCGGCGGCGCGCGCGTTCGATTCCTCGAAACCGAAGGGCGCCCTCACCGCGGAGCACCTGGGCGAGTTTCACTGGCGATATCTCGTCGGCGCCGAGGCTTCGCAGGGATGGCGCGACGATCGCGCGGTCGTGTATCAGGACGGACGCGTCGAGGTCGACACCGACTGGGACGACGCCGACCGCGCGACGAAGTTCGCGGCCGCGTACCAGTCCTTCCTCACGGGACGCGGCATCGAGCCGAAGGTGACCCGCGAGGGCGCGAAGGTGCGCGTCACCTACTCCGCGAAATGAACATCGACTACACCACACTCGAGCTGGATGTCGAGACGGGCACTTTCCGGCAGCGCCTCGAACACGAGCTGACCGCCGGCTTCCGCGACATCCACGAGAAGGGCGAGCGCCTGCCGCCGCCGTCGTACCTCGCCGCGCAGATTGCGGAGATCGTGAACCGCGACGCCGAATTGAGCGCGGACCTCAAGTACAACCTCTACCAGGAGATCCTCCTGGCCTGCGAGGGCGCGCGCGTGGCGGTGTTGGGCGAGCAGCCGTCGTAGCTCGTGCTCACGATAGACTCGCGGCGTGAAGCACTCGCTCCGCCGCTATCCGCCGCTCTCGTCGTTCGCGACGACCGGCGGTTGAGCGTGCAAGCTGGGTCAGGATGACCTGCGCTCGATCCTGTCTCGTCTCCCCTCCACCGAAGGGGTCGGGGATCTTCTTGTCGGAACGTCGACCAGCGACGACGCCGCGGTGATCCGCATCACCGGCGACATCGCCATCGCGCAGACGGTCGACTTCTTCACGCCCATCGTCGACGACCCTTATCTCTTCGGACAGATCGCCGCGACGAACTCGATCTCCGACGTCTACGCCATGGGCGCCACGCCCATCCTCGGATTGGCCATCGCCGGATTCCCGACGGACAAGCTTCCCCTGGAAGTGCTCGAGGAGATCCTTCGCGGCGGCGCGGAGAAGGCGATCGAAGCCGGATTCTCCGTGGCCGGCGGTCACACGATCATCGACGACGTGCCGAAGTACGGGCTCGTCGTGACCGGCGTCGTTTCCGTCGACAAGCTGATTCGCAACTCCACCGGCCGCGCCGGCGACGTCCTCTATCTCACGAAGCCGATCGGCAACGGCATTCTCGTCAGCGCCAATCGCGCGAAGAAGTTTCTATACAAAAAACCGCCGCTCGACGAGGCCATCCGCTGGATGACCACGCTCAACCGCGACGCCGCGAAGGCGATGAGTGAAGCCGGCGCGAGCGCGGCCACCGACGTCACCGGCTACGGTCTCATCGGCCATCTGCTGGAGATGTGCGAGGGCGCGGGAGTCGGCGCGACGATCAGTGCCGGCGCGGTTCCCGTGCTCGACCACGTCCGCGAGGCATTGGCGAAAGGGTTCCGTCCCGAGGGCACGATGCGGAACGTGCGGACCTTCCGCGACCGTGTCCGCTTGAACGTTCCGGAATCCGAATACACATTGATGTGTGACGCGCAGACCTCCGGCGGCCTGCTGATCGCGATCTCATCCGAGCGCAGCAACGTGCTCGAGCAGAGACTGCGCGAAAGCGGTCTGTTCTATGCAAAGGTTGGTGTGCTGACCCCCGACAAGGGGCGCATCACTCTCGACGCGTAAGGAGCGAATCGATGGCCGACTCGAATCAGGGATATCCGGAAGACGTCAACACGGTGCCCGCGGAAGATGGCACCACCTGGGTCGAGATCGCGAGCGCGGGGACGGATGACGAAGCACTTCTGATCAAGGGCTTTCTCGACGCGGAGGGAATCACGGCGCAGGTCGAGAGCCTGAAGGTCGACCAGGCCCCGATCAACTTCGGCTCGATGGGCGAGATTCGCGTGTACGTGTCGGGCGAGGACGAGGTGCGCGCGCAGGAGCTGCTGCGCAAGCGCAATCAGGAATATGAGCGTCTCGACGATGATGACGAGACGCTGGTGACGGACGAGGGACCGGCAGTCATCGACGAGACGGCTGCGCCGGTCGAGACGGATGACGGAGCCTGAGTCTTCGGAACACTCTCACGCGCCGCACGAGCCTTCGTCGATGCCGCGCTGGGTGCCGGTGCTGATCGGCGCGGTGCTGGTGCTCATCGCCGCGCTGGCGGTGGTGACCGGCCTGCGCTCGCGCGACGATGACCCACTGCTCTCTCGCGCGCGTCCGAGCCGTCAACAGCAGCGCGCCAACACGCCCGCGCCTCCGGGCGAGCCGGGTGCCGGCGCATCGCGGGTGCTGCACGGCGCGTCGGGCGACAACACACCCGCGGCGAACGAGCCCGCTCGCGGTACGTCACGCACAGTGGTGACGGGCGGGCCGGGCGGAGTGTCGTCGTCGGTGCGCGTCTGGGCGCGGCGGGGGATGGTGCTGAACGTCCTGCCCGAAGACAGCGTCGTCTACGTGAACGACATGCCCATCGGGCATGTCGCGCAGCTCAACACGATGGACGAGGCGTACGAGTTCGCGGCGGCGGGAAGCTACACCGTGAAGCTCGTCGCGCCGGACGGCGCGGAGAAGAGCTTCGTGGTGACCGCCAGCGACGATGCGAAAGAAGATGTGGCGCGGATCACCGCGGACCTGCGTCCGCGATAGGACCCATAGGACGTATAAGTCCTATAGGTCCCATAGGTCCCATAGGTCCTAGTGCGCGGCCGCCTGCGCTTCCTTTGCCTTCTTCGTCTCGGTGATGATCTTCTCCTGGAACTGCTTCGGCACTTCTTCGTAGTGCGAGTACTCCATGTGGAAGCTGCCGCGGCCCTGGGTGATCGAGCGCAGCGTCGAGCCGTAGGTGAGCATCTCCGCGAGCGGCACGCGTGCTTTCACGGTCTGCATCTCCTCTTCCGCGTCGACGCCTTCCACGCGTCCACGGCGTGAGTTGAGATCGCCCATGATGTCGCCGACGTACTCCGAGGGCGCGCTGATGTCGACGTGCATGATCGGCTCGAGGAGCGTCGGCCGCGCCTTCTCCATCGCCTCCTGATACGCGAGCGAGCCGGCGATCTTGAAGGCCATTTCCGAGGAGTCGACATCGTGGTACTGGCCGTCCTTGAGGCGGACGCGGAAGTCCACCATCGGATAGCCGGCCAGGTAGCCCTTCACGCGCGCGTCCTGAATGCCCTTCTCCACCGCCGGGATGTACTGGCGGGGGATCGAGCCGCCGAAGATCTCGTCGACGAACTCGAAGTCCGCGCCGCGCGGCAGCGGCTCGACGGTGATCTTGCAGTCCGCGAACTGTCCGTGGCCGCCGGACTGCTTCTTGTGGCGTCCGTGCGCATCCGCGGGCTTGGTGATGGTCTCGCGGTACGGCACCTTCGGCGGGTGCAGCACCACGTCGACGTTGTACTTCTTCTTCAGCTTGGCCACGACGATCTCCACGTGGAGCTGACCCTGGCCGCTGATGAGGAACTCCTTCGTCTGCTCGTCGCGCGCGAACTTGATCGTCGGATCTTCTTCGATGATGCGCCCGATCGCGGAGCCGAGCTTGTCCTCGTCGCCGCGCGCCTTCGGCTCGACCGCGAACGCGATCGCGGCCTCCGGATACGCGATGTGATCGAGCGCGATCTGGTGGTCCTTCGCGGCGATCGTGTCGCCGGTGAACGTGTCCTTCAACTTGGCGACGGCGCCGATGTCGCCGGCCTTGAGCTCGGGCACGGGGATCTGCTGTTTGCCCTGCACGACCTGCAGCTTGCCGATGCGCTCTTCGTGCTCGCGTTTCGTGTTCCAGTACGCGTGGTCGGACTGCAGCGTGCCGGAGTAGACGCGGAACAGCGACACGCGTCCCGAGAACGGATCGGAGAAGGTCTTGAACACGAGCGCCGACGGGAAGGCCTCGGGGCGCCGGTCGAAGGTGATCTTCTCGCCCTTCGGATTCGTCCCGTCGAGCGTCTTCACCTCGTCGGGCGAAGGGAGCAGCGAGACGAATGCGTCGAGGATGGCGTGGCCGCCGATGTTGTGCGACGCCGACGCGAAGAGCACGGGGTAGATCTCGCGGTGGCGGACTTCGCGTTTCATCCCGTCGATCATCTCTTCCTGCGAGAGCCCGCCCTGCTCGAAGAACTTCTCCATGAGCGTGTCGTCGCCTTCGGCGACTTTCTCGATCAGCTTCTCGCGCCACTCGGCGGCTTCATCCTTGTGGCTGTCCGGGATGTCGACCGTGTCGAACTTGCCCGAGCCGTCGGCGCTGTACATGTGGGCCTTCATCGACACGAGGTCGATGATGCCTTTGAAGTCCTTCTCCTCGCCGATGGGGAGCTGAATGGGGACGACGTTCTTGCCGAACTTCTTCTGCAGCGCATCGAGCGTGCGGGAGAAGGAGGCCCGCTCGCGGTCCATCTTGTTCACGATGATCACGCGTGGCAGCGCGTACCCCTCGGCGAACTTCCAGACCTTCTCGGTAGTGACTTCGACGCCGGTGACACCGCTGACCACGATGGCGGTGGAATCGGCAATGCGCAGGGCACTCTTCGCTTCCATCACGAAGATGCCGAAGCCCGGCGTGTCGATCAGGTTGATCTTGGTGTCCTTCCATTCGGCGAAGGCCACGGCCGAGGAGATGGAGTGCTTGCGGTCGACCTCGTCCGGATCGAAATCCGTCACGGTCGTGCCGTCCTCGACGCGTCCCATGCGCGTTATCGCACCGGCGTTGAACAACAGTTCGGACACGAGGGTGGTCTTGCCCGTGTCGTTGTGACCGACGATCGCAACATTGCGGATCTCGGAACCCGAGTAAACCTTCATGAGCGCGACTCCGTAAGGGATTTCAGAAACAGGCGTGACATCATAGATGAAACCCAACCGCGCGCGTCCGTCACCGTTGCTTCCACAGGAGTTATGATTGGCCGCTCATGGGACGCCCATCGATCCAGGCGCCGACATTCGAAGCTCGGGATTCGGAGACCGCCCCCAATTGAAGCTCGGCCGTTATGAAGTCGTGCGCGAGCTCGGCAAGGGGGCGATGGGGATCGTCTACCTCGCCAAAGATCCCCTCATCGGCCGGCTGGTTGCGCTGAAAACGATTCGCGTCGCCGCGCACGCCGACGACGACGAGGCGAAGGAGTTCCAGCAGCGCTTCATCCGCGAGGCCCAGGCCGCGGGCATCCTCAACCATCCCGCCATCGTTACCGTCCACGACATCGGCCAGGACGACACCAGCGGCGTGTCCTTCATCGCCATGGAGTACGTCGAGGGGCAGAACCTGAAAGAGGTGCTGAACCAGGGCCGCGCGCTGTCGTTCGAGCAGATCGGCGACATCATCGCCCAGGTGGGAGAGGCCCTCGACTTCGCGCACGCGAAGGGGATCGTGCACCGCGACGTGAAGCCCGCCAACATCATCCTAGTCGAGGGTTACCGCGCGAAGATCACCGACTTCGGCATCGCCAAGATCGCCTCCGGCGCCGCCAACCTCACCACCACCGGCCAGTTCCTCGGCACGCCGAACTACATGGCCCCCGAGCAGGTGAAGGGCGCGCCCGTCGACGGCCGCACCGACATCTTCGCTCTCGGCATCTGCCTCTACGAATGCCTCACCCGGCGCAAGCCGTTCGGCGGCGACTCGCTGACATCGATCTCGTACAAGATCGTGCACGAGCCGTTTCCGCCGCTCAACGAGATCAATCCGCAGATCCCGGAAGGATTCGAGGACGTGGTCTCGCACAGCCTGGCGAAGGATCCGGCCAAGCGCTACCAGCGTGCCCGCGATCTCGCGAACGCGCTGCGCGCGGTGATTCGCGGCGACAAGCCTGCCCGCCCTTCCGAGCCGCTGCTCGCGGACGAGACGATGGTCACGCGCGATCGCGGACCGGTCGTCGTTCCCGCGCCACCGGTCGGGCCGCAGTTGACGGTCGAAGTGCCATTCCCCCAGGCGCTGGATGCGTCGCCGGTTCCGGGTGCATCCAACACGCGCCCGGCGTCCGCGTCACCGCCGCCGTCGCAGCAGCCGGCGATGGCGAAGACGGAAGTCGTCGCCATCCCGAAGATGCCACCGATCGCTCCGGCGGCGCCGCCTCCCGCGGCGCCACCTGTGTCGTCGAAGACTGTCGCTACGCCGATGCCGAAGGAGCCGGTGTCTCAGCAGTTGCGGCGCACGCTCACCAACGTCCGCGCGCTGCCGCTCTGGAAACGGCACATTCCGCCGGCGATCTTCATCGCCATCGTCGCGGTGCTCGTCCTCGGGCTCCTCGGCGCAGTGGTTGCGTTGAAGATGCAGCAGCCCACGATCCCGGTCATCGATCGCGCGGCGGAAGGTCGTAACGCGCGCGCGCGCCAGCTGCGTCTCCTCGGCGAGCAGCAGCTCCGCGAAGGTCGCGTCGCCGACGCGCACACGACGTACACGGAGCTGCAGAAGCTCGCGCCGAAGTCTCCGTTCGTCGCCAACGTGTTGCAGAAGCTGAACGCGATCCTGCAGCAGGAAGAGCTGTCGAAGCAGCAGCTCGCCGCGGCGAAGCAGAGGTACGAGCAGGGCCTCGCGCTGATGAACGAGAAGCGATTCGCCGAGGCGATCGTCGTGCTGCAGGAGTCGTTCAGCATCAACCCGAACTCCATCGAGGCCGCCGACGCGCTGAAGGTCGCACAGGCGGAGCAGGTCAAGGTCGATCAGGCCAGAGCGCTGTCGCGGCAGCAGCAGCGCCAGGCGCGCCAGCAGCAGCTACCGACGACCACGCGCACCGACACCGCGGTGACGACGACGACCCAGGCACCGGTCGTGACCGAGCCCGCGAAGTTCACGACGATCTTCAACCATGCCTTCAACGACGGACGCATCATCGTGCGCGTCGGCGGAGACATCGTCGCCAACGAGCCGCTCTTCACCGAGCGCCGCCGGCGGGTCATCGGCACGCTCGCCAAAACGCCGCGTCCCATCGCCGTGACCAACGACTTTCCGCCGAAGAGCGCGGACATCACCGTATGGATCACGGTCGCGCCGGCGGGCGTGAACGAGCAGCACACCCTCCCCGGCGTGCGGTTCGAGTCGGGACGCAACTATCGCCTGGTGGTGCGCTACAACCAGACCTTGAAGCGTTTCTCGTACGAGCTGAATTGAGCCGGTACGCTCACGCAGTCCGCGAAGAGTTGTGGTCGCGCGGCCGCCGAGTCGAGTCGCGTCTCGCGCACGGTGAGGCCATCGAAGAGCCGGACGGCAGCATCACCGCGAGCGACAAACGCGACGACGCCTTCGTGCAACGCGCGGAATCCCTCCTCTCTCTATTGCGCGACGCGATGCCGCACGACGCCGTCGTACGCCTCGTCGCCGAAGCCGGCACCGAGGGCGAGTCCGCGACGATGACGGTGCGCATCGGCCCCCTCTCTATCGTCACCACCCCCGAACAAGTGCACGAAGACATGCACCTACTGCGCAGTGTGGAGCGGCGGCCGCTTCGGCCGCCGAATCCCCGGCGCCCGAAGCGGGCGCCGCTCCACTGGAAAAACGGCACCGCCGCCATCCTCCTCCACGAAGCCCACGCCCACCCCCTCGAGCACAATCACGCCCCCCTGCAACTGCCGCCCTGGCTCCATGTCGACGTACCGATGACGAAGCGCCGACAATCCTTCCGCGACATCCCCCTCCTACGCATGCAACACGTAAGAGTCACGCAGCACGATGCTCCGTTTGAGCATCCCGAAGATGCGATCGAAGTCCACATGGTCGACGGAGGCTCGTACGAGCCACTCACCGAAACGGTCACCGTGCGCGTGTCCGCATCGAGCATCGGCCCGTTCGAGCTCACCGAGCCGCGCGCCAACATTCTTTTTCTCGGCGCGCGCGGCGAAGCGCAGCGCTACCCCGGCGTGGTCTGCTCGCGCGAGGGGCAGGAGCTCGTCGTCGGCTCGTACGCGCCGGCGATCCTTACCGCGTTCCGATGATCTACCGCAAGCAAGGCCGCGTCGTACGCTGGGAGAACGGCACGCTCATCCGCGTGAGCGAATGCGGCGCGGCCCGCGAGGATGGAGAGCTCTTCGAATGCTGGCCGATCTCCTGTGGAGCGGCGGG
>DATLOL010000075.1:0-30339 GCA_035536275.1 Thermoanaerobaculia bacterium | reverse complement strand
GGCTTCAGCCCGCCGAAGGTTGCCGGCGGGCTGAAGCCCGCCGCTCCACTCGCCTTCGGCACGATCGACACGTGGCTGATCTGGAAGCTCACCAATGGACGCGCGCACGTCACGGATCACACGAACGCCTCGCGCACGCTGCTCTTCAACATTCACCAGTCGCGCTGGGACGATGAGCTGCTCGACATCCTGAAGATCCCGCGGGCGCTGCTGCCCGAGGTGCGGGCGTCGAGCCAGATCGTGGCGGAGACGGCGGAGGGACTGCCCATCCCGAAAGGCATTCCCATCGCGGGCATCGCCGGCGATCAGCAGGCCGCGCTCTTCGGACAGCGCTGCACGCGCGCCGGCATGGCCAAGAACACGTACGGCACGGGCTCGTTCCTGGTGATGAACACGGGCGCGGAGGTCGTGCAGTCGACGCACGGCCTGCTGTCGACGATGATCTGCCAGCCGGATCACTACGCGCTCGAAGGGAGCGTCTTCGTCACCGGCGCGGCGGTGCAGTGGCTGCGCGACAAGCTGCACATCATCAAGAGTGCCGCGGAAATCGAAACCCTCGCCGCCTCGGTGGCGGACAGCGGCGGCACGGTGTTCGTCCCCGCCTTCACCGGACTGGGCGCCCCGCACTGGGACTCCTACGCCCGCGGCCTCATCGCCGGGCTCACCCTCGGCACCACCTCCGCGCACATCGCCCGGGCCGCGCTGGACTCCATCGCCCTCCTCAGCGCCGACGTGCTGAACGCGATGCGCAAAGACTCCGGCATCGAGCCGACGGAGCTGCGCGTCGATGGCGGCGGCTCCGTCAATGACCTGCTGATGCAGATCCAGGCGGACGTGGCCGGACTGCCGGTCGTGCGATCGAGCACCATGGAGTCGACTGCGCTCGGCGCCGCGTACCTGGCCGGAATCGCGGTCGGATTCTGGACCGAGAGTGACATCGACGGGCAGTGGCGAGCGGCGCGGACGTTCACGCCGTCGATCTCCGAGGATGAGCGGCGGGCGCGGATCGCGGCGTGGCATCGGGCGGTGGCGAAAGCGAAGGGTTGGGAGGACAGCGCGTCCCGCGCCGATGACACTTAGCCCCCGGAAACACCGCATTTCCCCCTGAAAATGCGGGCAGGCCGCCCGCATACAATCCGCCGCGGAGGCTAACTGACATGCGTCGCCTGACTCTCGGGCTTCTTCTGATTCTTCCCACCCTGACATTCGCGCAGGACCTGCGCCGCGCCGAAGGCGACGACTGGTCGCCCGCCGGCGGCACCGGCGGCTGCATCGGCGGCTCGACGTGCGCGGAGCGTCGCCTGCGCGTCGCGCTCGAAGACCGTCCCATCGTGGCCGTGCGCTTCCGCGCGCACGACAACATCGGCCAGAAGGCCGACGGTTCGCTGCGCGTGAAGATCGACGGCAACACCGTCCGCGACTCTCTGGACATTCCGCGCAAGGGCGAGACCTTCACCATCGAAGTGGACGAGCTGCGCGGCCGCTATCTGGTCTTCGAGCCGGCCACCAACGACGAGGTCGAGATCACCGAGATCGCCGTGTTGTACGGCAGCGCGCGCGGACACGTTCCCCGCCGCGACCGTGAATATCGCGACCGCGACGACGACCGAGGCCGTGGCTCGGGCGGCGGCTGGCGCGCCTATCCGCGCGCGGGCGGCTGCATCGCCGGCAACGACTGCCGCCGCAACGGCGACCGCATCACCATCGCCCTCGAAGACGCTCCCGTCCTCGGCGTGCGCTTCAACGCTCACGACGCCATCGGGACGCGTGCCGACGGACGGCTCAGCGTGCGCATCGACGACGAGAGCGTCGCGTCGTACATCGACGTGAAGCGCGAGGGACGCCGCCACGAGTTCGACGTGGAGAGCGTCTACGGACAGCGCCTGGTGATCGAGGCCGCAAACGACGACGAGGTCGAGATCAAGGACATCGAGATCCTCTACGGACGCGGCGGAGGGCGGCGCGGAGGCACCGGCGCCGGACGCGGCGGCCCCCGCGAGATCTCGCACGAGGGCGGCTGCATCGGCGGCAACCAGTGCGGCGGACGCCAGGCCCGCATCCGCATCCCCATCCACGGCCGCGCCGTCGAGTCGCTCCGCTTCTACGCCCGCGACGACATCGGCGAGAAGGCGGGCGGCGCGCTGATCGTGCGCATCGACGACGAGACCGTCGAGTACTACCTCGACGTCACCCGCGAAGGCCGCACGTTCAACATCGACACGAAGAACATCGCCGGCGACTTTCTCTTCATCGAGCTCGCGGCCAACGACGAAGTGGAGATCAAGGACGTGCGGGTCAAGTTCCGGGAGTAACGCCGGAACGAATCCGCTGCGAGAACTGCGGATCGTCCGCGAAGCGCCGCGCGCTCGGGTTGATGAGCGCGCGGCGTTTCGTTTCTTCGAACGATGCGCTGGTGTCGATCAGCCCCAGCTCGTACGCCAGCTCGTCGGACGTCGCGGGCAGCAGGACCGACGCGCGCAGCGGGATCCGTTTCGGCGTGATCTGGTTGACGTGGCGCACGAGGTTGGTCGTGCAGGTGTTGGTCAGGGTGTTGTAGAACTCCGGCTGCTCGTAGAGCCGGTTCGCACGATTCATCATCGCCAGGAACATGGCCCGCATCCGCTCCGGCGTCGTGCGGATGCGGTAGAGGTGCACGGCGTCGTTGCGGTAGTTCGTGCGCAGCTTCACCAGATCGCGCTCGTCGCCGATGACGTACATGATCTCGTAGCGCCGCAGGAGTCCGAGGATCGGGCTGAAGCTCTCGCCCTTCTCCTTGCGGATCTCCACGGAGACGGCCACGTAGTCGCGGTCGCGGAACCCGAAGCTGACGAACGTATGCGCCGCACCGCCTTTGCCGAACGGCTCGACGAAGAACCAGGCCGAGTCGAGCTCGCGCAGATCGAAGGTCTTGTCGTAGTACGCGGGCGTGAATTTCTCCGTCGTTTGGTAGCGGAAGTTGCGGATGTTTTTGATGGTGACCAAGGGGCCGCGGATCTCGGCGCGCGGGAGGACGGTTTGGTCGGGGGACCAGTTGCGGGTGTTGCTCGGGCGGACCAGTAGGACGAATGGGACGTAGAGGAGGAATGGGACGGATAGGAGGACGAGAAGCAGCCGGCGCATGGGTGAAACCTATGGTAGCGCGTGGCATCCAACACCCATGCGGCTCGAGAAGAAGCATCCTCTCTTCATTCGCTGGGCTCACTGGATCAACTTTCCGCTGCTCGCGCTGATGATCTGGAGCGGCATCCTCATTTACTGGGCCTGGCCGGCGTACGCACCGGTGAAGCTTCCGCAGACATGGTGGCGGGCGGTGCACGTCAACAATCGGCTGGCCGAGGGGATGGCGCTGCACTTCTTCTTCATGTGGCCGTTCGCGATCAACGGCATCCTGTACGTTCTGTACATTCTGCTGTCGGGTGAATGGCGCAAGGCGAAGACGAAGTTCAACCCCACCCAGCGCCTCGCCTACCTGGGCGTCACGCTCATGGGCCTCGGGTCGCTGGTCAGTGGCCTCGCGATCTACAAGCCCGTGCAGTTCGCGTGGCTGGGATGGCTGATGGGCGGGTACCAGGGCGCGCGCTTCGTGCACTTCTGGCTGACGGTCGGCTACGTCGCGTTTTTCCTCGTGCACGTCGTGCAGGTGATCCGCGCGGGCTGGAACGCCTTCCGGGCCATGATCATCGGAGTCGAGGTGGCCCATGACTGACGCGGAGAAAGAGCTGCGCC
This sequence comes from Thermoanaerobaculia bacterium, assembly GCA_035536275.1. Classification (GTDB taxonomy): domain Bacteria; phylum Acidobacteriota; class Thermoanaerobaculia; order Gp7-AA8; family Gp7-AA8; genus QHVT01. Next base: position 26,613 of record DATLOL010000075.1, on the reverse strand, counting down.
GCCTGTCCCGCCGCGGCTTCCTCACCGCCGCCGTCGCCGCGGGCGCGGGTTACGCGGGATGGAAGTGGCTGCGCACGCGTCCGCGCATCGAAGGCGTGGAGTGGCCGCTACGCACCATGCTGGAGAACAACGAGCGGCTGGCCCGCGCGTACTTTGATCCCGACCGTCTCTCGCCGCGGTTCCGCCGTGAGGACATCACCCGCGCGCGGGTCAACGGACGCATCGGGATGGAGCCGCCGCTGGACGTCGATGCGTGGCGTCTCAAGATCGAAGGCGCGACGCAACCGGTCGCGCTCACGATCGACGATCTGCGCCAGTTCCCGCGCCGCACCATGATCACGGAGCTGCGCTGCATCGAGGGGTGGTCGACGATCGTGGAGTGGAGCGGCGTGGCGTTCGCGGACCTCATGGCGAAGTTCCCGCCGCCGCAGACGACGTCCTACGTCTCGATGGAGACTCCGGGCCGCGGCTACTACGTCGGTCTGGACATCGAGAGCGCGATCCATCCGCAGACGCTGCTCGCGTTCGAGATGAACGGCGCCCCGCTGGCGCCGCTGCACGGAGCGCCGCTGCGGCTGGCCATCCCGATCAAGTACGGCATCAAGAGCATCAAGCGCATCGGCACGATCCGCTACACGAACATCCGTCCCGCGGACTTCTGGGGCGAGCGCGGTTACGACTGGTACGCGGGCCACTGACGCATAATCGCGCGCGATGAGCGCCGCCGTTCCCTCGCGCGCCGCGACGACGGCGCTGTGGCTGCTTGCCGCGGCCGCGACGCTGCTGGTGATCGCGGCATGCGCGATCGTCGTCGTCGACCGGAGCATGGATCACGATGAGCTCGAGCACGCGCACGCCGTCTGGCTCACCGCCCTCGGCGACGTGCCGATGCACGACTTCCTCGCGATCCATCCTCCCTTCCCCTACATGTCCTTCGCGCCGCTGGGCCGCGGCCAGACCGACGTCAACGCGCTGGTGCTCCGTCTGCGCATCCTCTCCGTCATCGGGCAGGTGCTGACGGTCCTCCTCCTGGCCGCGAACATGCGCGTGGGAGGGCGCGAGATCCACGCTCTCTGGACCGCGGTTGCGTTGCTCTGGATGCTGGCGCGGGAGTGGAACCAGGCCTACGTCATCGAGTTCCGTCCCGATTCCTGGTCGAACGCGGCGATGCTCGCCGCGATCCTGGTCGCGCGGGTGAAGCGTCCGCAATACGCGCTGTTCGGATTCCTGGCCGGCGTGTCGGTGCTCTGGTCGCCGAAGCTGATCGTGCTCGGCGGGAGCTTCGCCGTGCTCGAGCTGGTGCGCCTGCGCCGCAACGCGCTCCGCCCGGCGCTGGCGATGATCGGCGGCGGCATTGCCGCACTGGCGGCGGCCTGGCTGGCGCTGCGCGCGTACGGCATCGACCCTTCGCGGGCCTATGCGCTGACGATCGGCTTTCACGAATCGATCGCGCGCCAGGCCGTCTTCGGCTACGGGCTCGCGGCGAAGTTGTGGGAGCAGCGCGCGCTCGCGGCCCCGGCGGCGGGCGGCATGCTCGTCTGGCTCGTGCTGGCGATCCGCCGCGAGTTGCGTCCGAACGCGTTCGAGATCGCCGTGGCCGTCTTTCTCATCGCCCAGTTGCTGCTCGTCCCGTTCCCGTACAAGCAGTACTTCGTGCCGTGGTTTCTGTTCTCGGCGGTGTTCATCCCATTCTGGCCGCTGCTGCTCGCGCGCATCCGCGTGATCCGCGATGTCGCCCTGCCCGCGGCGCTGCTGTACGTGACCTTCCACGCGCTCCTCACCGTCGATCTGGCCCGTGCGAGCGACGGCCGCGAGCGGCGGGGCGCGTACTGGCAGTTCATGGGGCAGTTCTCCGGGCCGCGGCACCGCGTCGTCGCGCCCGTGGTCTACCACCCCATCACCTGCCGCGACTCGACGTACGCGTGGTTCGGCACCGCCGGCCCCGATCCGCGCGCCCATCCCGAGACGATCGTGCGCATGCTCGGATATCCCGGAGTGAGCGAGCGGGTCACATACGACCACTATCTGCGCGAGCTGGAGGCGAAGCCGCCGGACGTGATCGTCTTCGGCGACGAAAAGGACCCGCTCCTGCCGGTACAGAACGAGGCCGTCCGCGAGTTCGTCCGGCGCCAGCGGTACGAGCGGCGCGTGATCGGCTGGCGGGAGGTATTCGTGCGCCCTGCAGCGTGACGAACGGCCATCCGTGGTGCTAATGTCGTCCGGGCCCCTCCATGTCTGCGATCCGCCGACGCGTATTCTGCGTTCTGCTCGTGCTGGCCTTGCGGGCCGGAGCGGCGGAGCGCGGCTTTCCGCTGATCACGGTCTTCCCGTCCGAGGTGCATAAGGCGGGGCCGCAGACGTTCGACGTGGCGCAGGACGCGCGGGGCGTACTGCTGTTCGGCAACCTGCACGGACTGGTCACCTACGACGGCGCGTGGTGGGACCTGCACACGCTTCCCGACGATCAGGCTCCGCTGTCGATCGAGACCGATCCGCAGGGCCGCGTCGCCCTCGGGCTGGTCAACGATTTCGGCCATCTCGCCCGCGACGCGAACGGATCGTACGAGTACCACTCGCTGGGCAAGACGCTGCCCGCTGCCGAGCGCGAAGTGGGCGACATCCGCGAGGTTTGCGTGACGCCGGCCGGCTTCCTCTACGTCGCTGAGCGCAGTCTCATCGTGTGGAACGGCGGCAACGCGAAGACGGTCGCGCGCTTCCCCGCCGAGACTGCGCCGCGCGGCTGCTACTCCGACGCCCAGGGCGTGTTCCTGCGCGGGCCGCAGGGACTGCAGCGCCTCGATCCGGCGACGTTCACGATCGCGCCCGCGGGCGTGACCTCGCGCGTCGTGCACGTGATGCGTCACGCCAACGGCAGCCTGGTCGCGGTGACGCGCGACGGAGGATTGTTCCTCGTCGACGGCGGACAGGCGACGCCGTTCGCACCGGCAGTCGTGGCCTGGTTGAAGGAGAAGTCGGTCACGGGGGGCGAGCGCCTGCGCGACGGACGCATGGTCCTGCTGACGCGCCATCACGGTCTGGTCGTCTTCGATCGCGACGGCCGCATCGAGCAGGCTCTGGGCGCCGGCGCCGGCCTCCCCGACGCCGTGCATCGCAAGGCCTTCGTCGATCGCGAAGGCTCGCTGTGGGTGGCGATGGAGGGACCGATCGCGCGGATCGATCTCGCGTCGCCGGTCACGGTCTTCGACGAGCGCATGGGCGTTCGCGGCAGCGCGGGCGACGTCATTCACTTCGGGGATCGCCTGTTCGCGGGGACGTCGCACGGCGTGTTCGAGCTCGACGGCCGCGGCCAGGCCGCGCGTCTCGAGCCGATGCAGGAAAGCGCGTGGCGGCTCATCGCCGTCGACGGCGAGCTGCTGGCGGGGACGTCGAAGGGCATTTACAAAGTGACGCCGGGTGCTCCGCTCCAGCACATCGTCAGCATCGAGCGCGAGCTGTACGACATGCATCGCTCGACCGCGGATCCGTCGCGCATCTGGATCGCGCACGGCGACGGGGTGGGCAGCATCCGTCGGGTCGACGGCAAGTGGATCAACGAAGGGCTGCTGCCCGGCATCGACCACGAGACGGCGTCGATCGTCGAGCGCGACGGTGTGCTGTGGTGCGGCACCGTGTTCCACGGCGTCGTGCAGATCACCGATCCGCGCGGCCCCCGCCAGAGCGTACGGCAGTTCGGCGACGGCGAGATGAATGTGTTCGCCGTCGACGGCCGGGTGGTCTTCGTGCGCGCGAGCGGACAGGTCACGCAGATCGGTCCCGGCGGCAAGCTCGTGCCCGACGCGCGCCTCGGGCATCTCACCGCGCCGCGCGGCTTCTTCGTCATCGCCCAGGATCGGCGCGGAGACATCTGGGTCAACTCCACGCCGCCGCGCGTGTTCGAGCGCAATGCCGACGGCAGCTACGCGCGCGAAGGGCGGCCACTCGTCTCCGTCATGGCATCGGACATCCAGAACATCCGGGTCACCGCGGACGGCGGCATCTGGTTCGCTGCCGACAAGGGACTGTTCCGGTTCGATCCTTCGGCGACGTCGGCGGTATTCGCATCGCAGCCGCGGCCGCTCATCCGCCGCGTCGTCGCCGGCGAGGATCGGCTGCTCTTCGGCGGCGTGACTGCGCAGCGCGACAAGGTGGAGCTGCGCCACGACTTCGGGCGCATCCGCATCGAGTTCGCACCGGCGTCGTACCGGCCCGGCGTGGAGTATCAGTACCGCCTCGACCCGATCGACACGACCTGGAGCAAGTGGACGTCGGGCCAGTTCATCGACTACACGACCCTCGCCGCGAACGATTACACGTTCCGTCTGCGCGCGCGCGGGGCGGGATCGGAGCCGAGTCCCGAGGCGCAGTGGAGCTTCACCGTTCTCGCGCCGTGGTATCTCAAGCGCCTGGCCATGGGTCTGTGGATTCTCCTCGGCCTGGTCGTGGTCCTGCTGCTGATTCGCGCGCGCACGGGATCTCTGCAGCGCCAGGCGGAGATGCTCCGCGCGCGCGTGGCCGAGCAGACCGCGGAGCTGCAGGAAGCGGTGACGCAGCTCGAGGCGCTGTCGCACGAGGACGACCTGACCGGCATCGCCAACCGCCGGCTCTTCGAGCGGCGCATGGCCGAGGAGTGGAACCGCGCGCGGAGGCACGAGCAGCCGCTGGCGCTGATCCTCCTCGACCTCGATCATTTCAAGGAGCTGAACGATCGCCGCGGCCATCCGGCCGGTGATGACTGCCTGCGCCGCGTCGGCTCGTTCCTCAGCGAGACCATCCGCCGCAGCGGCGAGGTGGTGGCGCGCTACGGCGGCGAGGAGTTCACGATCCTGCTGCCGGCGACGGACTCCGACGGCGCGATCCGCGTGGCGGAGACGCTGCGCGACGGTATCGAGCGCCTGCTCATCCCTTACGGCAACGGCAAGCGCATGACGGCGAGCTGCGGCGTGGCCGCGCTCATCCCCGCCGCGGACGCGAGTCCCGAGCACCTCGTCGCCAGTGCCGACCGCGCGCTGTACGCGGCCAAGCATTCGGGCCGGAACTGCGTGCGCCTCGCGGACGAGTCGACGACGGGTACGTGGCTGCGCGACGCGTCGGCGTGAACAGTCCCCTCTCCCCGCGCCATGCTGCGCGTACAATCTACCCGGTCCAAAACAATGCACACCGACGATTCTCTCGCGTGGCTCGAGCGTTATCGGCACATCATCGAGAACGCCAACGAGATCATCTACCGCACGGACTTCCGCGGGAACTTCACCTATGTGAACCCGGCCTCGATGCAGATCACGGGATTCGAGGAAGAGGAGCTGATCGGCCGCCACTACCTCGATCTCATCGATCCCGACTACCGCGAGGCGGCGGAGCACTTCTACGAGCACCAGTTCCGCACGCGCGAGCGGGCGTCGTACTTCGAGTTCCCGATGATCACCAAGTCGGGCATGCGCATCTGGGTCGGCCAGAACGTGCTCACGCTGGTCGACGGCGAGCGCGTCGCCGGGTATGAGGCCATTGCCCGCGACATCACCCATCGCAAGGGCGTCGAGGAAGAGCTGGCCCGCGCGCGCGACGTGGCGCTGCAGTCCGCGCGCGCGAAGTCGGAGTTCCTCGCCAACATGAGTCACGAGATCCGCACGCCGCTCAACGGCGTCCTCGGCACGGCCGGCCTGCTCCTCGGCACGCCGCTCACGGCGGAGCAGCACGAGTACGCGGACATGATCCGCAAGAGCGGAGAGGCGCTTCTGACCATCGTCAACGACGTCCTCGACCTGGCTCGCATCGAGGCCGGCAAGCTCACCATCGAATGGGTCGACTTCCACCTCGATGACCTGATCGATCACGTGACCGAGGACTATGCGGCGCGCGCGGCGGCAAAGCGGCTGAAGTTCCGGACCTTCGTCGTGCCCGACGTCACGCGCTCGCTGCGCGGCGATCTCAATCGCATCCGACAGGTGCTGCTGAACCTCGTCGGCAACGCCGTGAAGTTCACGGATCGGGGCGAGATCGTCGTTACGGTGATGCAGCCGGAGCGGCGCGACTCGCGCGTCACGCTGCGCTTCCTCGTCACCGACACAGGCATCGGCATCGAGCCCGAGGCCCAGCAGCGCCTGTTCACGCCATTCACGCAGGCGGACGGCACGACCACCCGCAAGTACGGCGGCAGCGGTCTGGGACTGGCGGTGTCGAAGCAGCTCGTCGAGGCGCTGGGCGGCGAGATCGGCGTGATCAGCGTCCCCGGCGAGGGCTCGACGTTCTGGTTCGAGCTGCCGCTGCAGACGCAGCCCGAATCGTCGGCCGCGCCGGCGCAAAAGTGGGACCTGCGCGGACGGCGTGCGTTGCTCGTCGATCCGAACGAGGTGCACCGGTTCATGGTGTCGCGGCAACTGGCGTCGACGAACATCGCGATCGACGAGGCCGAGAGTGCGGCCGACGGCGTGGCCCTGGCGCTGCAGAACCATTACGACGTCATCGTCTTCGACATGCAGCTCAACGACGACGACGGCCTCGGATTCGCGCGGCAGATCCGCAGCGAGCGCAGTCTGGACTCCACGCGCCTGCTCATGCTCACGTCGTTCGGGCGGCGCCGGCAGGACATCATGGCCTTCGAGTCCGCGGGCATCAACGCGTTCCTGATCAAGCCCGTGCGCCGCACGCAGCTCGGCGACACGCTGGCCCGCACGCTCGAGAGCGACGGCACGGAGACGATGCAGCGGAGCGTCGCGGCCGAGGAGCCGAAGACGCCGGCGCGGGCACAAGTGCTCCTGGTGGAAGACAACAGCGTCAACCAGCTCGTGGCCATCGGGCAGTTGCAGCGGCTCGGACACGGCTGCGTCGTCGCAGGCAGCGGCGCCGAGGCGCTGGAGGCGATCTCGCGCCAGCCGTTCGACATCGTGCTGATGGACATCCAGATGCCGGACATGAACGGCTACGAGGCCACGCGCCGCATCCGGCTATTGAATGATGCAGTGGCGAAGATCCCGATCGTCGCCATCACCGCGCACGCCTTGCCCGGAGAGCGCGAGAAGTGCATCGCCGCGGGCATGAACGACTATCTGGCCAAGCCGGTGTCGCTGGAACAGATCGGCGCGGTCATCCGCCTCTGGGCGAGCAAAGGCTCCATCGAGCAGCAGGCCGCGCCGGACGTGATGGAGAGCGACGATCAGTACGTGCTCGACCGCGAGCGGGTCAGCTCGTTCATGGCCATCAGCCGCACGCAGATGGGATTCCTGGAGGGACTGGTGAAGACGTTCCGCCAGGACGTGCCGTCGCGCATCGACACGTTGCGGGCCGCCGTGTCCGCGGGCGATACAGCCGATCTCGCCAACGCCGCGCACGCGATGAAGAGCTCCAGCGGCAGCGTCGGCGCGAAACGCATGCTGGCCATGGCCTCATCGCTCGAAGGCGCCGCGCGCGCGGGACGCCTCGAAGGCGCCGAAGCAGCGATCGAACAGATCGCCGCCGAGTACCGCCGCGTGCTGGTCGCGTATGACGGCATTATCCGTCGCAGCGGCAAGTTCCGAAGCGCGTAAGCTATCAGTCGAATGGAACTCGGAAACTACCGGCTCATCGAGCGGATCGGCGCGGGAGGCATGGGCGAGGTGTGGCGCGCCGAAGACCGGAAGCTGCTCCGCCACGTGGCCATCAAGATCCTGCCCCGCCAGCTCGCGCTGGACTCCGAATGGAAAGACCGTTTTCTGCGCGAGGCGCGCGCGATCGCCCAGCTCAATCATCCCAACATCGCCACCATCTACAGCATCGACGAGCATGACCAGTCGTTCTACATCGCCATGGAGCTGGTCGAGGGCGAACCGCTCTCGGACATGATCGCGAGCGGACCGCTCACGCCCGCCGATGCGGTGCGTGTGGCCGCGCACGTCGCGGACGGACTGCAGGAGGCGCACGAGAAAGGCCTCGTCCATCGCGACATCAAGCCGGACAACATCCTGGTGTCGAAGAAGGTCGTGAAGATCCTCGACTTCGGCATCGCCAAGCAGATCGGAGGCACTGCCGACCCGAGCCTGACCCAGGCGGGCATGGTCATGGGCACGCCCTACTACATGTCGCCCGAACAGGCCCTCGGCCGTGCCGTCGACGCGCGCACGGACATCTTCTCCCTCGGTGTCGTGCTCTACGAGATGCTGTCCGGACAGAAGCCGTTCACCGGCGACGCCGCCACGCAGGTGCTGTTGCAGATCGTGATGAACGAGCCGCGCGACATCGCCCACGTCGCGGCGGGAACGACACGCCCTCTGGCGATGATCGTCCGCCGCTGCATGCAGAAGCAGGCCGCGGACCGCTATCAGACCTGCGAGGAGCTGAAGAACGCGCTGGCCGCGTCGCTGCGCACCGAGCCGAGTCGCGCGCGCCTCTCGCAGGTGCCGACGATCTCGCAGCAGAAGCTGACGCCGTCACCGGGATTCAGGCCCGCGGCGGCGCCTCCGCCCCCGACACCGCTGGCCGTTCCGAAAGGCGAGCGCCGCGCACTCGTCGCCGACGACGATCCCTCCGCGCGCTACATCCTGGCCAGCGTGCTGCAACGCCATCACATCGCGTACGACGAAGCGGCGAACGGCGCGGACGCGGTGAAGCTGCTCAAGTCGAACCAGTACGCGTTCGTGTTCATCGACCTGCTGATGCCGCGCATCGACGGCTGGGGCGTGCTGGACTTCCTGCGCAGCCACCGCCCCGAGCCCATGCCCCGCACGATCATCATCACCGGCGTGCAGAACCAGAAACTGAGCGCCGCCGACCAGGACGTCGTGGCCGGCCTGCTGTACAAGCCGATTGATATCGCCCAGGTGGAAAAGCTCCTATAGGACGTATGGGACCTATGGGACATATGGGACCTATGGGTCCTAGCTCGGTGATGGCGGGTCTTCGGGCGGTGGGGGTGGCTCCTCACCCTTCGCCTTCTCCCGCGCGGCGCGGAAGGCTCCTTCGATCTCGTGCCACGCGCGCTCGAAGCCGGCTTTGAGCTCCGCGGCGGCGGGCGAGCCGGTCTTCTGCAGGCCGACCAGGATGTCCTTGGCGTGGACGAGCGTGTGGCGCAGCGTGCCGGTGATCTCGGTCAGATCGCCGCGCGCGTTCTCCAGCGACGCCTTCGCCCGCTCCCTGAACCGGTCGACGTCGATGCCCCAGTCCTCGAGCTTCTTCTTTGGTTCCTGCTGTTCGTCGTCCATGGCCATAGCCTAACGTAAGTCCGCCGGCGGTCCCTGGGTGGTCGTCGACGTGTCCGTTTGCGTCGGCTCCTCGGGTTCCGGCTCCGGAGGCTCCTGTGTGGTGGTCGGCGGCGGCGGTTGCTGCGGCGGTGGCTGTTGCGGCTGGAACACGCCACCGGTCAGCGTCGCCTCGGGCGGCGGCGCGGGGGGGAGCCCGGTGTCGGTCATCGGCGCCGTATCGGTGACGATGAGATTCCCGAACTGGTCGTACATCGGCACGACCGTCGCCGGCATCTGTACCGTGTGCAACTGGCACGGCACGGACGGCTCGGTGCCGCCCTTGAACGCGCCTCGCACGATGAGGTTGCGCGGGCACGATGCCGTGGCCAGCCCGCCGGACTGCTTGTCGAACTCCACCATGCTGATGCCCGGCGGGGCCGCGAAGTCGACGTTGGTCTCGCCGGCCGTGACCGCGATCATGTACCGCGCCCACATCGGCACCGCCGCATCCGATCCCGACAGGCCTGTGGGATCGTTGTCGTCGAAACCGACCCAGGTCAGCGCGAGCGTCTTCGGCGTGAAGCCGATGAACCACGCGTCGCGCTTGTCGTTGGTCGTGCCGGTCTTGCCCGCGGCGATCTTGCGGAAGCCCATGCCCCGCGACGAAGCCGCGGTCCCGCGATCGACCACGCCCTTCATCACGTTCGTGACCAGGTACACGTCGCGCTGCGGGAACACCTGGACCGGCTCGGCCTCGTTCGCACCGCGCATGACGCGTCCGCGGTCGTCGGTGACGTAGCGGATCGCGCGCGGCGGCGTGCGCACGCCCTGGCGCGCGATCGTCGAGTAAGCCTCGGCCATCTCGATCGGCGGGATGCCCGCCGCGCCGAGGAGAATCGACGGGTTGCCGTCCTCGAGGTCCGTCTCCACGCCGAGCGTGCGCGCGGTCTTGAGGATCGGCTCGATGCCGACGTCGAGGCCGATGCGCACCGACGCCGAGTTCAGCGACTGCTCGAGCGCCTGCTGCACGGTCACGTTGCCCATGTAGCGGCCGTCGTAATTGCGCGGCGACCAGTCCTCGGACCAGCGCCGCTTCAACACGAAGCGCGTGTCCGGCACCACCGTCGCGGGCGTGATGTTCTTGCCCGAGAGGCTCGGCTCGAACGCGGTCAGATAGACGAACGGCTTGAAGAGCGAGCCGACCAGGCGCTTCGAGCGGAGAGCGCGGTTGAACTGGCTGCGCTCGTAAGAGCGTCCGCCCACGAGCGCTCGGATCTCGCCGGTCGGCACGTCGAGATGAATGATCGCGCCCTGCAGGCCGGGGTCGTGGTTGCGCAGGCGCCGGCTGGAGCGCTCGAGATTGCGCAGGCTCTGCTCGAGCACGCGCGCGGCGCTGTCCTGCGCGCCGAGGTCGATAGCGGTGTAGATGCGCAGGCCGCGGCCCTGGATGTCCTCGATGCCGTAGTCGAGCTCGAGCTCCTGGATCACGCGGTCGACGTAGTACGGAATCGACGTGAGGCCGCTCTTCTGGCGGAACGGCTTCTTCGGGATCTTCGCCGAGCGGGCCTCGTCGAACTGCTGCTGATTGATCTTCTTCTCTTTCAGCATCAGCCCGAGGACCGTGTTGCGGCGCTTCATCGAAGTCTCGGGGTTGGCGAAGGGCGAGTTGTTGTTCGGGCTGCGGATCATGCCCGCCAGCAGCGCTGCCTCGGAGATGCTGATCTCGGAGACGGGCTTGCCGAAGTAGAAGCGCGAGGCCTCGCCGACGCCGAGGATGGAGATCGAGCGGTTGCGGCCCATGTAGATGTCGTTGAGGTAGGCCTCGAGGATCTCGCGCTTCGAATAGCGCGCGTCGAGGATGACGGCCATGAAGGCCTCGATGATCTTGCGCTTGTAGGTGCGCTCGCTGGTGAGGAAGTAGTTCTTCACGAGCTGCTGCGTGAGCGTGGACGCGCCCTCGGCCACGCCGCCCGCGCGGAGGTTGCGGAACACCGCGCGCACGATGCCGAACGGATCGACGCCGGGATGCCGCCAGAAGCGCACGTCCTCGGTCACCACGACGGCGTCCTGCAGATGCTTCGGCACCTGATCGAGCGTGACCGGACTGCGGTTCTCGAGCTCCTCGCTGAGAACGGAGGTCAGCAGCTCCGGCTCCAGCGCCGCGCGCTCCAGCGGCCGCGCCTCGCGCAACGACACCACCGACTCGAGCTGCGAGCGGGTGATGACCAGCCGCATCGGCGTGGCCGGATAGTCCTCGTCCTGACGGCGGAAGCCGCGCGTGTAGATGTCGAGCGTCGAGCCCTGGCGCGTGAACTCGCCGGGCTGCGCCACGCGCTGCGCCTCGCGATAGCCGAGGCGGTCGAGCTTCTCCAGCAGGTCGTCGAGCTGCAGCGGCATGCCCGGCTGCAGCGGGACGGCGTCGGCGTAAATGCGCGTCGGCAGCCGCAGACGGCGCACCTGAAAGCGGCCCACCGACTCGCGGTAGATCCAGATGCCGAGGATGACCACGAGCGCGACGAAGGCAAGGAAGCCCCAGCGCAGGACGCGGAACACGGTGCGGCGGGTCGGGCGGCGCCACCGCGAACGCGGTGCGGGAGCGGGATCGGGAGCGGGAGTCGGCGGAGTGACAGGCGGTTCGGTGGACATCAGACGCGGCGGTTTTGTGCAATGGGGGTGCCGGTGGTTCCCGAGCGTAGAATCAAACCGTGAACATGGTCCTCCGCCGACACGCGTCGAAGGCATTCGTCCTCTCGGCGCTCTCGCGGTGATCGGCGCGTGCGTGCTCGTGCTGCGCTCGCGCGCGTTCGCGATCAATCCGGACGTCGCGGCGTGGGGAATCACGTTCGATCTGACGATCTCGCTGCCGCTGCTGTACTGGTTCTTCGTCGTCCGCACCGGCAAGCCCGGCCGCTCACCATCGCACCCGTCTTCCTCCTCGGATGCGCGCTCGCGACGGCGCTGCTGCCGGCGTCGCAGCAGCAGTTCGTGCGTCAGCTCGGCAAGGTCGCCGTGCCGCTCGCGGAGGTGGTCCTGATCGGCGCGCTGATCCGGCGCATCGTCATCGCACGGCGCACCCGGAGCACGTCGAGCGATCCGTACGAGCGCATCGCCGCGGCGGCGCGGACGCTCGCGGGCCACGGCTTCGTCGCCGAGGTGATCGCCGGCGAGGTGTCGATCGTCTACTACGCGCTCTTCGGCTGGCGGATGAAGCCCGCGGAGACGCGAGGCCGCGCGATCACGTTTCACGAGCGCAACGGCTGGGGCACGATCCTGGTGTGCATCTTCGTGCTCATCGCCGCGGAAGGCCTGGGCATGCACCTGCTGCTGAGCATGTGGCATCCGTACGCGGGGTGGGCCTGGACCACGCTCGACCTCTGGGCCGCGCTCTGGCTCCTCGGCGACTACCACGCGCTGCGTCTGCGCCGCACCTGGTTCGACGAGGACGCGCTGCATCTGCACTACGGCCTCCGCTGGAGCGTGGTGATCCCACGCGAGAACATCGCCTCGATCGAGCCGATCGCGAATTGGAAGAAAGAACGCGACGTGCTGAAGGTCGCGATCCTCGACGACCCGCGCTGGCTGATCACCCTGCGCGAGCCGATAGTCGTGCGGGGGCTGGCGGGCCTGCGCAAGACCGTGCGCGCAATCGCGCTGCTGCCGGATCAGGACCTGTAACGCCGGCCTCCGGCCGGCCGGATCGCCGGCTTCCAGCCGGCACCTATGAGCCGCCGCGACGGCGGCGATCCGGCCGGCGGGACGCCGGCGTTACGGGCGTGAGGTGCATCTTCGCGGTGCGGTCGATCAGATGCCTCGCGAACGAGTGGCAAAACGACATCCGCACCGTGCAGGAACAGCCCGGACCCGGGACGCGACGCGATGGAACATCCCGCGCTACCCCGCCCATGAACGGCGACTCGGTCCCGCGCTACCCGACAAAAGCCCGCGATGGAACCTCCCGCGCTACCCGACAGTAATGAGGTGCCCGTCTCACACATGCCGCCGCCGAACTCGCACGCTGCGCGATGCGGGGACGAAATACCAGCGTGAAGAAATTGCTACGTGGACCAGGCGAAGTAGGAGTTGGACGGTCGGTGCACGAGCCACCCACCCCGCCTCGCTCGCGCCTCGTCTGGCCGGCAGGTTTTGCGCGTGACACGCTTGGTCACCCTCGCCTCGCGCGAAGCCTTCGTCACCGCCCTCTGCACCGCCGACTCGTGCAGGTGATGGCGGAGCGCGCACTCGGAGGGATTTCCGATGTGGCCTGTTTCGTCCGAAAGGGCGTAGAATTCACGCCAACCGGAAACCCTTCTCAGGTCGAAGTAGCGAGCCGAAAATGAACATCCCTATCCCTATGTACGGCGTTCAGTTAGTTGCTGGTAACCCTAATCGGGCTTAGTCTCTCAGTTTTCCAAGTGCAACCGCGGAAGCGAAAGTTCCAAAAGCAATGTTTGGACATGACTGTTTGGACATGACTTTAAACTTACGAAGCACTGAGAGTCTCACTTCTATCCGCAATTACATAAAGCAGTTTAAGCTGGTCTATGAGGAACAAGGCGCTCCTTATGCCGCGCGATATTCGTCCGAACTCGCAAGGCGTTTGATAGCCGGTGACCAAGGACTGCAGATGTATCTAAAAATGGGCTGGCGCTTAAGCTCTTCGAGAACCAAACTTTTGCCACCAGACGACCCTTTGGAACTCATCAAGATCTATCTTCAAGGACAAGAGCGTTTCCCTGAAAACGAACGTCTTTACCCTTCCATGAAATACTGGAGAGGATATGGCCGCAACTACCAATACCAATACCGCCGCATCCTGATTGACGGTCCTCCCGAAGGAGAAGGATGGCACTTAGTTTCTGTCTTGAAGTACGTCCAACTTGAGGAATGGGCTCGCGAGATGAAAGAAGGGCGAATGCCTTTTGGCTTCGGAGAACTCTTCGTTCACGACAGCGCGCACTTGGCGGAATTTAATGAGTACCCACAGATCAGGGTCAAAGTTCTTGAATTCTACCGCGATCCAGCTATTCAGGGCCTTATGGGCAAGAGACATTATAAGGAGATGGTCCATATTAACCGACTCTACGTCGCCCAAGAGCTCGGGGCTCTTCCCAACCTCACGAAGGGTTCTGACATTCAAAGGGCGTTCCCGAAGCTCTTCGCAAAAACTTCACCGAAGACAATCGCGCAAAACATTTCACGTCTGAACGCGCTGGATGACGCTTCTTTCGCCTCGGAGATTGGGCTCCTCCTCCAGAACAGTGAGAGGTTTTTTCTCCGGGTCGGAGGTACAACACGAGACGCCGAAAGTATGCCAAGATTTGATGTGATCGGGTGGGCCTATTGGGAAAACATCAACCAACTCAGGCGAGGCTTTCACAGTGCTAAGAACCTGGACAAGTTCAGCCGCGCCACCAACGAGAACATTTATGTGATCTTGATGCAGGTAGAACTCACCTCGGACTTCTTGGGATTATGGGAAGGGCCCTCTGATGTGAAAGACCATAGCAGGTTTATCCTAGACGACGCCCGACTTAGCCCGAAAGCGCTTAGAGCGAGGCTCAGACCTTTGCTGATCGACCGCATGGCGCGAATTGAGATGGCGTTGAAAGCGGGTATTCAGTTGCAAATGCAGCCCATCGATTTATATTACAGGAGCAACAAGAGCGCTCAGTATTTCGGATCATTTACCACTCCAGATGACGTACTCTACCTTTTGTATGACGTTGGCGAGTTTGATCATTCGCGAGCCGGTGGTCGTGCGGGGGCTGGCCGGCCTGCGCAAGACGGTGCGGGCGATCGCGGTGTTGCCGGATCAGGAGGAGGCGTTCGGGGGTGGTAATGGGCGCGTCGCGCAGGAACTGCGCGGGACGTGACGACTCTATCCGCATGTGGTGCGCTACGGCGCCCGCAGCTCACGCGACCGCAATGAGGTGTCTGTCTTATACATGCTCTCGCCGAACTCGCATTGCTGCGGTGTGAGGACGAAACAAGCGTGATGAAATTGCTACGCGGACCAGGCGAGGTAGGAGTTAGCCCGACCCAAAGGCGGCGACCGCTACGTCAGCCGTGGCGGACCTTCGTTGTGTGCTACGCGACCCGATCGGCTTAAGGCGTACGTGATAAAACAACGACCGAGACCCAACGCCATCGCATCTAGCCCGCGCTCAGGCAGCATGTCGGGGTAAGCTGGGGTCTGATGCTCGAGGTTCACAATCTCCTTCGTCGCGTACGCTCGGCAGACTCCATCCGACACTTCGTCGAAACAGAGCTGCTCGGGAGCGTTCCGTGGATCTTTTCCGGCGATGAGACTCGTTTCGGTGATTGGAGGACACGCGTCGCTACGGCGGCCAACCTCAATGCAACGGCAATCCACCTCGTTGGCAGTGCTTCTACCGGTTATAGCCTCAGCCCGCTGAAGCCTGGTCGTGCGTTCCGCAGAGTCGGCGCCCGGGACACGAAACCATCAGACATCGACATCGCGATCATTGACGCAAGGCTTTTTTTGGACGTGTGGGACGTGATCGTCGGCTACGACCGCCGCCATCAACTTCGACGAATTCTGCCTCGATCCGGCTACCAACCTGCGGACGATGAACTGGTGCGCGTCCGCCAGAATGTCTACTGGGGCACGATCGCACACACGTCCGCACCTCCTGGAACCGATGTGTCCCGACGCTTCCGCAGTGTATTCTCAGCCACGACTCGAGACAGACCGTTCCTTGGACATCCCGCCAAGGCGCGCGTGTACAGACGCCGGGACGATCTTGTTGCCTACCACGAGCAGTCGGTCCAGCAACTCGTTCGCACCTTGGAATCTAAGGAGTATCGGAATGAAGTATTCGGCAACAGCAACGAACCGTAAGATTAGCTGGTTTGCCCGCGAAGACGGTGTCGGCGCACTGGACCTCACTCCGGAATTTCAGCGCCGCCACGTATGGCAAGAGGATCAATCATCGTACCTTATCGACACCATCCTCAATGGTCTCCCCTTTCCGGAGATATATGTCCGTTCAGACACCACCGACGCTGGCGACACGACCTATCAGATTGTCGATGGCCAGCAGCGTATTCGATCGATTCTAGACTTTGCGAAGAACGATCTAGTTCTGGTCGGTGAAGACGTATCTCCGAGGCTCGTTGGAAAGAGCTTCGAGGATCTCTCTCCCGATGAAAAGAAGACGTTTTGGAACTACGACGTCGTCGTACGCGACCTTGTAGACGCAACCGATGGCGACATTCGCGACGTCTTCCGCAGGCTAAACGTCAGCGCGGAAATCCTAACCGATCAAGAACTCCGCCACGCGGAGTACACTGGTAAGTTCCGAAAGTTGATGGAGGAGCTAGCTGACGATGAGTGGTGGCTTGACCATCGCGTTGTAAACGTACGCCAAGTCCGTAGGATGGAAGACGTAGAGTTTGTAAGCGAACTGTTTGTTGCGATGATGGCCGGCCCACAGAATAAAAAGCTTACTCTCGATCAGTATTATGAAGACTACGACAAAGAATTCCCAGATGAGGCAAAATCGCGCGTTCAATTCACCGACACGCGGGCCCTCATCGAATCGATCCTGTCGAGTAAGGACATCAAGGCTTGGAGCGGGAAGAGTGACTTTTACACACTTTTCACTGTGCTGACGGCATATAGCGATCAACATTGGACTAAGACGCAACGGCAGCGCGTCCGTGATTCGCTCATGCGTTTCCGAGGACAGGTGGATCAAGCTAAGAAAAAAGACAACACGAAGACGTTTCCCAAACGGGTCCATGAGTACGCGGAAGCTGTCACTCGGGCGGCCACGGACGCGGCGAGACGTACGACGCGCCAAGATATAGTAGATGCCATCGTCCGGTCAGCGATCAAAGCGGCGGCCTAAACTTGGTGTGAAGCTGATGCGGCGTGGCTTCACCGATAATATACCCGTTATCGTCTGTACAGTCATCGCGTGTGGTGACCGCGAGCTGCGTGGCCAGATCGTGCAGTCCAGTGACAGCCGAACGTAGTGCGGGCCAATCACCCGCGAGTGTCTACGAAGGTGCGCTTGGCTCCTAGAACATGAAGTGTGATCGCTCGCCATGCGTTCTGCTATCCTGAGTGACCGGTCTGAAAGGAGGAAACTGAATGGCTGACGACCTTGGCGAGTTTAAGACTCCGCTCCGCATCGTTTTCCATGGCGAGTTCATTCCATGTAACGTGTTGGTTCGGGTTGCGGCCGCGGTCGAATCCGCAGCTGTCCGTGTAGAGCGTGACGAGATCGAAATCCTCCGCCTGCAGTTACCGGATATTCCGGCCGTTGCGCCGGACGCTGCCCGGTTCCGAATGGAGGCCTATACCGGATCGGCGGTCATGCTCCAGAGCAGTGCACCAGGGTCTATTATTCTGATCGGAATGGTCGCTGGCTTGTCTTATTGGATTCTTGATAAGACACTGGGCGAGACTATCTCGGAGTCGTGGAAGAATAGCCCCGGGCATCAACGGCTCTTGGATTTTTTTTCACGTCGCCGGCGCCTCCGTGGCGAGCGTGTCGCTTCGGAAGTGGAGAGTGCGGCTGCTGAGCAACTAAGAGATGGTAATTGGCCAGTTAGGGTTCGTGCAGAATATGACGGGCGCGGCATTGAGATCGAAGTGTTCGTGCAACGTGTCGATATTCCGATTTACTAGAATACCGTTTGCCTGCACTGGCTGGTTTCTGCATGGCGGCCTAACTAACCCGGATCATTCACGAGCGGCGTTTCTCGAGAGAGGCCGGGTACACTCTGTCACGCTTTTCCCTCTGCTCATGAAAATGCAGGCTAACTAACTCGGATTATTCACGAGCAGAGGGAAAGGGGGACAGAGTGTAACTTGGCCTCTCTCGGGGGACTGCGCCCTCATGAATAATCCGGGCTAACTAACCTAACTTCACGCTGAAGCTGACGCGGCCCGGCTTTGGCCCGGCAGCCGAGCTACCTGCCTTTTCGCCAGCGTGATGGCGTCACAGCGGTTGCAGTTCGGCAGGCGGTGCATGCACCTTCTCGCCGGCAACCGCCGCGCCGCTTCGGCTTCAGCACGTGGGCCCCTGGCCGCGCAGCTTAGCGTGCGTTAGCCGGCCGAAAGATCCGGACCTGCCGATAACCTCACCAAAGCCAGCAACCAGCTTTGAAGAAACTCACGCTCCCGAGGGTAGGGACTTGGCGCTCGTGTGACCCTCCTAGGGTGAGTATTGGTCGTCTCGTCGAGTGGAATCACAGTCAAGCACGCGCCTGGTCGCTTGAAACTCACAGAAAAGACAGCAGTTACCGTGTCTGGCCCTGCCGAAGACAAATCTGACCGCTCCTGTCGCACGGAAGAATCTGCGTCGGAACCAGCGGTATCTCCGTTCGATGACGCGGATCTGTTGCTGCTCAACGAGGCGCGCGAGCGTTTCAACTTCGAGCAAAGGTCTGCGGTTGCCCTGCATTCAAAGTCCACGTTCTTTTTCGGGGTGACTGCGGCCTTCGCGGCACTCATTGCCGGGTTTCTTGGGAGGCCTCTCGAGAACTCGACGCCGTCACCTCTCGATTTGTCGATCCGCGCAACTTACCTCATTTCATTCACTTGTCTTAGCATTTGTGCAATCCGCCTCGCTCAATCGGTACCTTCTCGCTCCTACGAGGTGATTGCTACGCCAAACCACTGAATCAACTACCTTCGCAATCTCAGGCAAAATCGAACGACAGACACCGAGGTCCTTGCGCGGCTACGGCGCGACATTCTCGATGCGTGGGCCCGCGCGGTAGAGATTTGCTACGTCATCAATGAAGCGAAGGCTTCCCGTCTCGAGAGTGTCTCCTGGCTATTGTCGGCGGCAATACTTCTTGCCTTCGTCGGCACGGTCTTGCAGGTGCTATCGCTATTGATCTGACTTGGATTTGGAGGCTTCTATTGAACAGTCCACGATGGTTCCTGAAGTACATCGGGCGCCATACCAAGAGAGGCCGCCGAATCTATTCGCTATCGTCCGAGTTGGGTGTCGACCCATTCGCGGTCAGGGATTTGATAGCGTCGATCGAGAAAGATATCTTCGAGCTTGCGAGGCAAGTGCTACTGGAGGCTCGGCGGAGGGCGCAAGAAGAGCTGGCTGCGCGTGCTCAATACGAGCCTCCTATTAATCAGCACGTTTCGGGTTCACGCCTAGCGCAGCCGCCGACATACCGTTGACACAGCGATGTCCGACACGCCTATTGCGCTCGCCGCCTAACTTTCGCTGAAGCTGGTGCGGCCCGGCTTGCATAGAGGTAGGGAGAGCCGGTTAAGGCTCCCCCTCCCTCCGAACCGGACGTGCGGATCTCCCGCATCCGGCTCTCCGGTTGGTGTTTCTCAACGAGACTGGATGAGCAAGCGATGAGCCTCGCACATGGTGAAGAGACCCATCTGCCGGAAGTAGGCGTTCGGCCAGCGCTGATCATCGGCACCGCGCGCGAGACCACGGCGGCGCTGACGTGTCCGACGAATCGTCCGCAGCCGTCGGCGCACCCAGCAGCCAATGAGCTTGAATGTTTAGGAGTTACTGTGCTTGAAGTAAGCGAACCAGCCTCGGAGCACGACATTGATGTTCTCAATGATTCTTTCGAGACTCTGTCCGTCGTACCGGCGTGTTCGATCGCGAATCGTTTTGAGCTTTCGCAGACTCTTCTTGCGCGGGTAACGTCGCCCTTGCTCGAAGTGGTATCCGAGGAAGTCGAATCCTCCCGGCGCTGTCGCGTCGACGAGTTTCGTGTTCTCCGGATGTAGCGTCAGCCCCCGACTTTCGATCAGCTCACGGATGCGCGCCAGCGCACGTTCGGCTTCTGCCTGCGTTCGACACATCACCACGCAGTCATCGGCATAACGCACCAGCCCATACCCTTCCGCCTCCATCCCTTCATCGACCGGGTGCAGGTATATGTTGGCCAGCAAAGGACTGATCACCCTTCCCTGAGGAGTACCTTCCTCGAGAGCAGCGTAGGGGCCGCCTATGGCGGGACGAGGTCGAAGCGACCGTTGCCGGCGGGAGCGCGTTCGGACGAGCCGCAAACGCCGACCTATCTTGGACTTACGCGTATGGTGAGGATGGACGCGGGGCGGTGGCGCAGGCCGAACCAGCGCTCGCTGGTAAGATGGGTACTCGATGCACTACCAAGACATCATCACGGTCGAAGCGGACAAGCGTGGCGGACAGCCTTGCATCCGTGGCCTGCGCATTACTGTCTACGACGTTTTGTCTTATCTTGCGTCGGGGATGACGGAAGAAGAGATCATCTCGGACTACCCTGATCTTACGCATGAAGACATCGTAGCAAGCCTTAGCTATGCAGCTGACCGCGAGCGCAAGACGGCGGTTTCTCACGCGTGAAGCTGTTCCTTGACCACAACATTTCCCACAAGCTCATCGCGCGGCTGGCCGATCTCTACCCGGGCAGCACCCAAACACGTCTGCTCAATTTCGGCCGCACGAACGATCCTCAATTGTGGTTGTTCGCAAAGACGCACGGCTACATCGGAGTTAGCAATTCTGCGTGGTGCACCACCGAAGGTTATCTGGCTTCGCATGGGTAACTGCAAGACCGACGTCGTCGAGCGCACATTGCGTACGAACATTCGCCTCATCGCAGATTTCGTAGATGACCCGGAGCGAATCGTTCTCGAACTCTTCGACTAGGCTTCGGTCCCCCCGGACCAGGACGCCGGCGTTACGGGCGTGACGTGCGTCTTCGCGGTGCGCCGGCCTGGTATTCGTAGGCGCCGAGGTCCACGACGACGACGTCGCGAAAGCTCGGACGACGTCTTCGATGAAGGCGCGACTGACGAATGCGCTGACACAGGCGCCGATGGGGACTGCGGGGGTGACGGCGGGGGTGACGGCGGCGGTGGTGGTGACTAACTGTTGCGTCTCAGGACGTTGTCCAATCCAGCCGACGGATCGGTGGATAGTACCCGAGCGTTAGTGCGTTCAGTGGCAGTTGTAGATGTGCGTGTAGAGCGGCCCGGACGTCGCTCGCGCCAGCCGCGCGGCACGTGGACGTCGCGCGAGTAACCGCGCTCGGAGCTTCGTTGTTCTGCGGCAATTCCACCCGTCGGCCATGTCGGAATTTGCGGGCGTTGGAGCTGAGTCATCGATGATCCAAGCTGAGGCGTCGATCATCCGGGCTGACTTATCGATCATCCAAGCTGAATCATCGATCATCCAAGCTGAATCATCGATCATCCGAGCTGAATCATCGATCATCCGAGCTGAGGCATCGATCGTCCGGACTGAGTCATCGATCATCCGGACCGAGTCATCGATCATCCGGGCTGAGTCATCGATCATCCGGGCTGAGTCATCGATCATCCGATGCTGAGTCAGGATCATCCGGGCTGAGTCATCCGTCATCGGGACTGAGTCATCGATCATCCGAGCTGAGTCATCGGTCGCTGGAGCTGAGTCACAGCGGGAACTTTTGGGGGGCGCTCAGTTTCGCTCCGCTGGAACGTGGGCTTCAGCCAACGGCATCAAGAACAAAGTCGCTTGGTCTCGCGATATCTGAGCCAAACCCTTACCAGAACTGAAGAGGCTCGCAATCGCTGGGTGCGCCGAACGAACCGAGCGCGGAGAAAGACGAGCTCGAAGCAGAGGTTTTCTCTCAGGAAGACGTCGACAAGATTGTTTAGCTACATGCGGCCAGGCGCGGGCAACCCACAGACTATCGCGCTGGCCGTCGCGAACGCCGCCCTCGCTGAGTCGCCCTGAACAAGTACTACCGCCACACCGCCCTGGTCCGCCGCCGCCCGCCCGGGAGCTCCTGCGCGTCGAGGGCCGGGTTGCGATCGAAGAAGCCGGCGGGACGCCGGCGTTACGTGGCGGGCCGGCGCGGCCGGCAGCGCTGGTTGGCCCAGCCAGACCGCACGCCTGACCCACTGAACGCGGCTCTCGGCAGCCGCACGTGTTCGATGAGCGCTGCCGGCCGTGCCGGCCCGCCGGAGGCCCCTCGTCGTCCCTCGGTGCCTAGCTCCGCGCGGCGCGGGTTTTGGGCGGGCGGTACACCTTCAACGCGCCCGTGAGCGTCGCTTCCTCGTTGCCGCTGCGCACGAGGATCACGCTCGTCGATGCCTGCGCGTCCGCGCCGATCTGGAACGTCGCGCTCACCGATCCACCCCACCACTCGAAGTCCGAGACCCGGCGGAAGGCGGGGTTCAGCACTTCGAAGTTGGTCATGCCGCTGACGAACCCGTCGCCGCCGACGGTCAGCTTCACCGTCTCACCCGGCTTCACGAAGACGGGCATGCTGGTGAGCGTGACCTGATGCGCGCTCGCCGCGCACGCGCCGACGGTGCGCGGATTGAGCTGCGACGGCCCTGTCGAGCTGATCACGAGGTTGCCGTGCACCTGGCCATTCGTCACATCGACGGTGGTCTCGTAGAACTCCGTCGGGAAGTTCGCCTTTCCGGCCTGGCGCCACGTGCCCTGCATCGACTCGGGAAGCACCGGCCCGTCGAGCGGCTCCGCGTAGATGCGATAGCGCCCCGCGGGAATCGCGACCAGCGTGAATTCACCGGCCGCATTGGTGAGACCCGTGGCCACGGGCTGCCCGTTTCCGTCTACGGCCACGACCTGGGCCGCGAAGATGCCGCCCTTGTCGCCCATCACCCGGCCCTGAAGGGTCGCGCCGCGCAGCGTCGGATCGATCTTCGGATAGATCGTCGAGATGGCGATGCGGTCGTCGAGATCGAGGTCGGTCGGCACTTCCGCGCCGACGTACGGATACATGACCGCGGAGAGCGATGCCGAGTGATCGAGCCCGAGGGTGTGTCCGACTTCGTGGGCGAGCGCGAGCTGCGCGTTCACCTTGCCGTCGAACAGCGACGGGTCGACGCGGATGTCGGCGTCGAGCATGCGCCCGGTCTGATTGTCGTAGGTGTAGGCGGTGAGCGCCATCGCGCCCTGACCGCGGAGGAGGTCATCCACGACGGAAACGCTGATTCCTGCGGTACGGCTGGCAGTCGACACCACCCCCACCGCTTCGAAACGCACATCGGCTTCGGGCAGCGAAGACCACGACGCGAACGCGCGCTCCACCAGCGCCTTCGCGTTCGGGTGCAGCGCGGCCACGCGCTGGTCGATGTCGTAGCGAAGAGGGAACGCCGTGGGTGCCCATTCGACCGGCGTCGGGGCGCCATTGATGTCGAAGGTCATGCGCGTGGCGCCGAGCGCCGGGAGCGTGGCGAGGATTGCGAGAGAAACTAGCGCGATTGCGCGGGACATGATGCCGGCAAAGCTGCAACCGCTAGGCCAGCGCAATGAGGTCGATCTCCACCGTCGCGTCTTTGGGCAAAGCGGGGACTTCCACCGTCGTGCGCGCGGGCTTGTGATCGCCGAAATAGCTGGCGTAGATGGAGTTGAGCGTCGCGAAGTTGCCGAGGTCGGTGACGTAGACCGTGGCCTTGATCACGCGGCTGAAGTCGCTGCCGGCCGCGGTCAGGATCGCCTGCAGGTTCCGAAACACGCGATGGACCTGGTCCTCGAACGGGCCACCCACGAGGTCGCCCGTGGCCGGGTCGAGAGGGATCTGACCGGACGTGTAGACGAAGCCGTTCGCCCGGATTCCCTGCGAGTACGGGCCGATCGCTTTCGGCGCGTCTTCGGTGGAAATGTAGTCGATCTTCATGCCCGCGCAGTATAGCGGTGGCCTGCTAGAATCGCGCGACCAGTGAGCTACCCAGGAAATCCATCTCTTCCCGCGGTCGTGAAGGACCGCGTGGTGTCGACATTCCAGCAGACGCTCGCGCTCTACAAGCAAGGCCGCATCGACGAGGTCGCGGCCGGCTGCAACCTCCTGCTGCAGATGGATCCGACCTTCGATCCGGCCCGCAAGCTGATGGAGAAGACCCGCAACCCATCCGCGCCGATCGACGTCGACGCGCTCCTTCCGTCGACACCGCGCGACACGCGCTCGCCGCTGGAGCAGGCCCGCGAAGCCATGGCCTCGCGCGACTTCGCCCGCGTCAGCCAGCTCACGAGCCAGATCCTCACCGACGACCTCCTCAACGACGAAGCCCGCGTCCTCGGCGATGAAGCACGGGAGAAGCTGGAGGCCGCACCGTTCGTCGAGCAGTTCGCGCGCAAGGCCGAGCAGCAGCTCACCGGGGGCAACGTCGCCTCCGCGAAGATGGAGCTGGAGAAAGCGCGCGCTCTCGATCCGACCCATCCCGAGGTCGTGCGCATCGCGCAGGCCATTGCCTCGCGCGCTTCGGGACCCGTGACGGCGGCGCCCCCGCCGGCGTTCGTCGTCGACAGCCCCGCGCCGTCCAGCCGGTCCACCGCCCAGGCCGCGGACTTCGGCTTCACGTTCGAAGAAGAGAAAGTTCCCGAGGTCTCGTTCAGCGATTTCTCGTTCAACACGCCGTCGTCGAGCGACTTCTCGTTCGACGCGACGCCTGCCGCGCCGCCCGCGTCCACGCCGGCCGCCGCGGCAGACCCGCTGAACGCGTTCGACTTCGCCACGGCGTCCGTCGCCACGACCGACGACGATCAGAAGAAGATCGAGCAGTACCTCGCCGACGGCGACCGCGCCTATGACGCGGGTGAGTACTTGCAGGCCATCGACCTCTGGTCACGCATCTTCCTCATCGACGTCACGAACGATCTGGCGTCCGAGCGCATCGAGCGCGCGAAGGGGAAGCGCCGCGAGCAGGAACAGCAGGCGGAGACGATCCTGGTCGAAGGCATCGACGCGTTCGACCGCGGCGACACGTCCACGGCGCACACGAAGCTGAACGAGGTCCTGCGCCTCGATCCGCGCAACACGACGGCCCAGGACTATCTCGATCGCCTGAGCGAGACCGTGCCGTCGTCGGGACCGCGTGCGGTGCCGGCCCCGCCGTCGGCCGACGAGAACTACGATCTCTTCGACGCACAGCTCGGCGACATGGCGTACGAATCGTCGCTGACGCCGCCCGATCCCAGCGCCGCGGCGGCCGCTCCCGCCGCGAAAGCGGCGAAGCCGAAGGTGGCGCCGCGGCCGGTGTCATCGCGCAAGTTTCCCGTCGGTGCGGTCGCCGCCATCCTCGGTCTGCTGCTCCTCGGCGCCGGCGGCTGGTTCGCGTGGACGAAATTCTTCACCAACGCGCCCGCCGTGCAGCAGAACACCGGCGCCGGCGCGGCGCTCATTACACGCGCGTCGATCCTGGCGAACAAAGGCGAGTACGACCGCGCCATCGCACTCCTCCGCGACATCAAGCCCGGCGATCCCGTGCACGACAAGGCCATGGTGATGATCGCCGACCTGCAGCAGAAGAAGTCGGGGGCGGCGCAGCTCATCGATGGCATGCCCGCCGCGCAGTACTTCGAGCAGCGCATCGCCGCGGCGGAGGCCGCGTTCGCGGGTGGCGACTACACCGCGGCGCGCGCCGCGTACGAGCAGGCCATGCGCGTCAAGCCGCTCGCGCCGGAGCAGAAGGCGCAATTCGACCAGGCCGTGGCGCAGGCCTCGCGCTTCGACGCCGCGATCGCGCTGACCAAGGAAGGCAAGTACACCGAGGCCGTGGCCAACCTCGAGGAGCTGCGCAAGCAGGAGCCGAACAACGCCTCGATCCAGCGCCTGATCGCCAACGCGCGCTTCAACGCGGCCGTGACGGCGCTGCAGCAGGAGCGCACCGACGAGGCCATGCGCGAGCTCGACGAGGTGCTGAAGATCAATCCGAACGACGAGCTGGCGCGCCGCAGCCGCGAGCTCGCCCAGCGGTACAACAACGAGCCGAAAGACCTGCTGTACAAGATTTACGTAAAATATCTACCGTTGCGCGCGGGCTGATTCGCGAATGGGAGGGTGTGAGGGATGCGATTCGACGAAATGGAGCTGGAGGCAGTGCTCGTTCCCGAGCTGCCGGAGGCCGCGCCCACAGCATCATCGACCGATGACGCGCCGCGCTGGCGCCGCCTGCTCGCGCTCTTCACCGATCTCTCGCTCTTCGCCGCGCTGACGCTCGCGCTGTCGCCGCTCCTCCCGGCTGCACCGCACTGGAGCCAGCTCGCCTCGCTCGCGGGCTTCGTGTTCGTGCTCTCGTACTACTACTTCGCGGGCACATGGCTGCTGTGGGGCAAGACGATCGGAGGTGCGATCTTCGACGTGCGGGTGGTGGCGGACGACGGCGCGATGACGCTGCGCGACGCCTCGCTGCGCTGGCTCGCGGTCTACGCGTCGCTGCTCACGGCCGGGCTGGGGTTTGCGCTGGCGGCGCTGCCGTCGCGCCGCTCGCTTCCGGATCGGATGTCGTCGACGCACTGCGTCGCGCGCTGACCTTCCCCGCCTGCACCCACGCGAAGCGCGTGAGCAGCGACCCGAGGATCGTCGCCGCGGCGGCAGCTTTGCGCTTCCCGATCAGGCGAAGCACGAGCGGCACAGGTCCGGAGAAAATCTCGGCGGCTGTCATGAGTGCCCCGTCCTCGGTGGAGCGGCGGGCTTCAGCCCGCCGGAGAGCTTTGGCGGG
>DATLOL010000074.1:0-2185 GCA_035536275.1 Thermoanaerobaculia bacterium | reverse complement strand
ACGTCGCTGTACACGGCGACGGCACGGATCCCGAGCTCGTGGCAGGCGCGGATGACGCGCACCGCGATCTCGCCGCGATTCGCGACGAGGACCGCTTTAAATGGAGGCGTCAGCGCTATTCGCCGGCGTCGCCCTGGCTCCACTTCGGCGGATGCGCGTAGGCGGAGTCCCAGCGGCCGAACGTGCCATCGATCCACTCGGGATCGGACTCGAGACAGGCCCGAAGCTTCTGGTAGAAGACGTCCTGTTCCGGCGAGTTCGCGTTCGTGACGTACGACTCACGGCTGGTGAAGTGGACGATCATGCACGCGCGCCCCTCTTCCTTGTCCTCCCACATGATCTCCCCGCCGATGTAACCAAGCGCGCGCTTGCGCTCGCGATCGTCCCACTCCTTACCAAGCGCGAGGAATTCGCGAATTCGGTCCTTCCGCACCTTCATGCGCGCGATCGTGCCGTACATCAGATCCTCCCCATGCTCTAGAGCGGGATGTTGCCGTGCTTGCGCTTGGGATTGGTGTCGCGCTTCCCGGCGAGAGAGCGTAGCGCGGCTATAAGGCGCGGCCGGGTCTCGTGCGGCTCGATGACGTCGTCGAGGTAGCCGTGCGCCGCCGCGACGTACGGATTGGCGAATCGCTCGACGTAGCCGGCGACCAGGTCCTTCCGCTTGGCGTCCGGGTCCTTCGCGCGCTCGATCTCAGCGCGATACACGATGTTCACGGCACCCTCCGGCCCCATCACGGCGATCTCGGCGCTGGGCCAGGCGACGTTGTAGTCCCCGCGGATGTGCTTGCTCGACATCACGTCGTACGCGCCGCCGTAGGCCTTGCGCGTGATGACGGTGAGCTTTGGGACCGTCGCCTCGGCATATGCATAGAGGAGCTTCGCGCCGTTCCGGATGATGCCGCCGTGCTCCTGCGCCGTGCCCGGGAGGAAACCGGGGACATCAACGAGGGTGAGGAGCGGGATGTTGAACGCGTCGCAGAACCGCACGAACCGCGCGGCCTTCACCGACGCGTCGATGTCGAGCACGCCGGCGAGGACCATCGGCTGCTGCGCCACGACGCCGACGCTTCGCCCGTCGAGACGGGCGAAGGCGCAGATGATGTTGCGCGCCCAGCCCTCATGCACCTCGAGCATCTCGCCGTCATCGCAGATGCGCCGGATCGCCTCCTTCATGTCGTATGGCTTGCTGGACGCGTCGGGCACGAGCGCGTCGAGCTCGCGGTCCTGGCGATCGGGCGGATCCTCCGTTGGAACGACCGGCGCGGGATCGAGATTGTTGGAGGGCAGATAGCCGACGAGGCGCCGCAGCAGCTCCAGGCACGAGACCTCGTCGTCGGTCTCGAAGTGCGCGACCCCCGAGCGACGTGCGTGAACGTCGGCGCCGCCGAGCTCCTCGAGCGTGACGTCTTCGTGGGTCACCGTCTTCACGACGTTCGGGCCGGTCACGAACATGTATGAGGTGTCACGGACCATCGCGATGAAGTCCGTGATCGCGGGCGAATAGACGGCGCCGCCCGCGCATGGCCCGAGGATCGCCGAGAGCTGCGGGACGACGCCGGACGCGAGGACATTGCGCAGGAAGATGTCGGCGTATCCGCCGAGCGACACGACACCCTCCTGGATGCGCGCTCCGCCCGAGTCGTTGAGGCCGATCACCGGCGCACCGTTGCGGACGGCCAGGTCCATGACCTTGCAGATCTTCGCCGCGTGCGCTTCCGCGAGCGAGCCCCCGAACACCGTGAAGTCCTGCGAGAACACGTAGACGAGGCGGCCATCGATGTGGCCGAAGCCCGTTACGACACCGTCACCGATCACGCGCTCGTCATCGGGGATCAGCTCCGTGGGCCGCGCCATGACGAAGGCATCCAGCTCCGTGAACGAGCCGTCATCCAGCAGGAGATCGACGCGCTCGCGCGCGCTCAGTTTTCCTTTCGCGTGTTGCTGCTGGATCCGGACCTCTCCGCCCCCCACGGCGGCACGCTGTCGGAGGCTGCTCAAACGCTCGCTCGGACTCACGCGGTCAGGATAGGGCGCACGCACCTTCTGGCATCGGTCGTGCCTAGCAACTGCCATGGATTACGTTCGGGTCCAGCCGACGCCGGCGGTCAGCACGCGCGATGAGCGCGTGTTCATGATCACCGCCGATCTGGCCGACCCCGCGTACCAGGCATATCTGCTTCTA
>DATLOL010000073.1:0-3575 GCA_035536275.1 Thermoanaerobaculia bacterium | reverse complement strand
CGCTGCGCGGCGACGTCGGCGCCCGCGCAGTCATCGAGCGCTACGGCGCGGTGGTAGTCCCCTTCGAAAACGCAGCCTTCGACGTAGACACGTAACGCCGACGCTTCAATCGACCCACAGAGAGACGACGAGGAGGCCTCCCGGTCGGTTCTCTTTCGTGGCTGGACTGAGGCCGGCGTTACTCGAACCGCCAGCGTGCCTCGAACGTCCACGTGTGCTCCGTCAGGTCCGTCTCGGAGCGATGCCCGGCCACCTGCAGAAACTCCGCGCCCGCGCGCAGCCGCGGCGTCACGTAGAAAAAGTACGTCAGCGTCCACGCCCGCCCGCTCTCGTCGTTCACCTCGGCCGCGGAGTGATCGCGGTCGCTGGTCGAGAACAACTCGTAGCGCGCGGAGAACCGCTGGCGTCCACGTTTCAGCGACGCCAGCACATACGCGGAGTGAAAGTCCGCGGCCACGAATGGTTGCCCGAGGCCCATGTACGTGTCGCCGCGCATGTACTCGCTCGCGACGATGAAGCGATCGGGATCGCCGAGCTCCGCGCCGAGGAGATGGAAGCGGGTCTGCCACGAGTACTGATCGCCGTGCAGCGCGCGGTCGCCGTTGTTGTCGACGTACGTGTACTGCACCGGCCCGTAGCGCACGCGCCCGGACCAGCCGGTGTTGCCGTCGAGGTCCGAGCCGAACGGCTGCGTTCCCGCGTCGCGCTGCTTCTGGAACGGCCCGTCGTCGGCGAGCGACGGCAGGGACGGCAGCGACAGCGTTTCGCCGAGGGCGGAGAGACGATCGCCATGGGACCAGCCGCGCCACGCCAGGAGAGTGCCCATCGTGTCGTTGCCGCGGAACGCCGTCACGCCGCCGGCGAGCGTTTGTCCGCGCGCCGTGATGTGGCGGTACTGCAGGTCCACGCCGATCGGCCGCACTTCCTCGCCGATCCAGGCGTTGAGCGACGAGAAGCCGATCGTGTACGGGGAGGCCCAGTTGTCGTCGCGGTTCTCGCGCGAGGTGGGAAGAAAGAACGTCCCAGCGCGCAGTTGCACGTCATCGAGTCCGAGCTCGCGCCGCAGCGTGGCGTGCGCCTCGATCAGGCCGTCTTCGGTTCCGCTGACGTGGAGCGCGAGCCACTGCGCGGGCGCGTAGTCGAGGCCGAGGTGTGCGTGAGCGGTCGCATCGTCGCTGCCGCCGCGCGCGCCGACGTGTCCCGTCAGATCGAGCGTGGCCAGCAGCAGGACCGCGGCTGCGTGCATGCCGCGATTATGAGGCCGGCACCGTAAGCAGCACGCTTCAATCGACCCACGGAGAGACGACGAGGAGGCCTCCGGCGGGCCGGCCCGGCCGGCAGCGCTGATCGAAACACGTGCGGCTGCCGAGAGCCCCGTTCAGTGGGTCAGGCGTGCGTTAAGGCTAGGCCAACAAGCGCTGCCGGCCGTGCCGGCGCCGAAGGCCTCCCGGTCGGTTCTCTTTCGTGGCCGGCCAGAGGCCGGCGTTACGACGCGACCCGCGGATCCCGCCAGAGTCCCACGACTTTGCGACCGTAGTCGATGGTCACCAGAAAGCGCGACAGCACGCGGTTACCGACGCGCGCGCGCGTCACGTTTGCGTACTGCACGTCGATCGCGCCAAAGTCCACGTCCGCAACGCGCACGTTCGCCGTGCCGCGTGCATCGGAGCCCGGGAGGACCAGCGTGTCCGGCGACGTGGTGTCGACGATCGCGGCGATCTCGCGTCCGTCGACGATCACGTTGATCATCGGCTCGTTCGGGAAGCGGTAGATGTACATCCCGCCGCTCTTGATCCCTTCCTTCTGATACGACACCAGGCCGACGCGATAGTCGATGGAGATGGCATGGTCGCGCCACGGCTCGACGCCGATGATGGCGTCCGCGACGCCGCCGAGGTCCGCGGGGGCGGGGTCGATGCGCACGGTTTCCTTGTCGCTGATCTGAATCGCGTGCGCGTAGAACCGGCGCAGCGCGAAGCGCGGATCGACGATCGTGCGCGGAGCGGCGGTGCCGAGGATGAAGTGGCCTTCACGTCCGTCGATGCGCACCGTGGAGAGGCGGATCAGATTGTGCTCGAGCGTGAAGGCGAGGTTCACTTCGTTGCCGACCGGCTCCTTGCTCCAAGGCAACACCCGCGCGCAGGAGAGCGACAGCATCGCGACGAGCGCGAGCACGGTTGCTCTCGCACCCGATTTCGATAAGATTCGCATCCCTTGCACGCCGCGCTCTTCCGCGCCGGCCCTCAACGTAGCAACTTGGACGCCTGAAAGGAACCGCATGTCCACTCTTCCGGAGTTTCGTAACGAGCCGCTGACCGACTTCTCGACCGCCGAGAACAAGGCCGCCTTCGAGCTGGCCCTCGCCAAAGTCGTCGGCGACGTCGGCCAGGAGCATCCGATCGTCATCGGCGGCGAGCGCATCACCGGACTCAAGACGTTCGAGTCCCACAATCCCTCGAAGAAGTCCCAGGTCCTGGGCAAGTTTCAGAAGGGATCGAAGGAGCACGTGGAGCGCGCGATCGACGCCGCGTGGAACGCGTTCGAGTCGTGGAAGCGCCAGCCCGTCGACGTGCGCGCCGGCCTGCTGGTCACCGCGGCGAAGCTGATGCGCGAGCGTAAGCACGAGTTCTCCGCGGTGATGTGTCTCGAAGTCGGAAAGACCTGGGCGGAGGCGGATGCGGACACCGCCGAGGCGATCGACTTCATGGAGTTCTACGCGCGCGAGGCGTACCGCTACGGGGGCGAGCAGCCGATCACCAAGATCGAGTCCGAGGACAACGAGCTCGTTTACATCCCGCTGGGAGTGGGCGCGGTGATTCCGCCCTGGAACTTTCCGCTGGCGATCATGTGCGGCATGACCACCGCCGCGGTCGCAGCGGGCAACTGCGTCGTGCTCAAGCCCTCGTCAGACTCGCCGTGGATCGCCTGGCGCTTTTTCGAGCTGCTCGAGGAAGCGGGCATGCCCGGCGGCGTGGTGAACTTCGTCAGCGGCGGCGGCGGGGAAGTCGGCGATCCGCTGATCCAGCATCCGCGCATCCGCTTCATCTCCTTCACCGGCTCGCGCGAGGTCGGCCTGCACATCAACGCGGAAGCGGCCAAGCATCGCGAGGGACAGCTCTGGATCAAGCGCGTGGTCGCGGAGATGGGTGGCAAGGACGCGATCATCGTCGATCGTGAAACCAACCTGGACGAAGCGGCTTCGGCTGTCGTCAGCTCCGCCTTCGGATTTCAGGGGCAGAAGTGCTCCGCGTGCTCACGCGCGATCGTCGATGAAGGTGTCTACGATCAGTTCGTCGACCTCGTCGTGAGAAAAACGAAACAGCTGAAGATTGGCCCTGCCGAGGATCCGTCGTCGCAGTTCGGACCGGTGGTGAACGAGTCGGCGTTCAAGAAGATCAGACAGTACATCGAAACGGGCCAGAAAGAGGGGAGGCTGCTCACCGGGGGAGGGGCGCACGGGGAGGAGGGCTTCTTTATCGAGCCGACGGTGATCGCGGACGTCGACCCGCGCGCAACGATCTCCCAGGAGGAGATCTTCGGGCCGGTCCTGGCGATCACCCGCTCCAAGAACTTCG
>DATLOL010000072.1:0-3998 GCA_035536275.1 Thermoanaerobaculia bacterium | reverse complement strand
AGCTTCACCTCGGCCTCGACGAGCTCCAGGGTGTACGCGGTCATCGCCGCCACCGCAGCACGCGCGCTCATCGCACCACCTCCGAGAGTGGAGCGGGGGGCTTTAGCCCGCCGGTTGTCCCGCGGCAGGCTGAAGCCCGCCGCTCCACCGACTCGGCGTGCGCTGGCAACCCTTCAAAACGCGCGATGCGCGCCGCTAACGGCCCGATCTCCGCCAACTCGCTCTCTGTCAGGACGACGATGTTCGTGCGCTTCACGAAGTCGTAGACGCCCAACGGAGAGAAGAACCGCGCGCTGCCGGCGGTGGGGAGCACGTGATTCGAGCCGACCACGTAGTCGCCGGCGGCCGGCGGTGCGAACGGCCCGACGTAGATCGCGCCGGCGTTCAGCGCCCGCTCCGCGACGGAGAGGGCGTCGCGCGTCTGCACGGAGAGATGTTCCGGCGCGATGCGATCGGAGATCGCGATCGCCTCGTCGATCGAGTCGGCGACGAGGACGAGGGTTGCGCGAACGTTCAGCGGCTTGCCGACGCAGATGAGGATCACCGCGGAATCGGGTCCGTGCTCCTGCTGCGCATCGAGATCGGCCTGCACGAGCTCCGCGTCCGCGATGTCGTCGGCGATGATCACCAGCTCGGTCGGACCGGCGGTCATGTCGATGCCGACCTCGCCGACGAGGCGCGCCTTGGCCGCGGTGACATACGCGTTTCCGGGGCCGGCGATCTTGTCGACGCGCCGCAGCGACTCCGTGCCGAGGGCCATCGCCGCGATGCCGGCCGCGCCGCCGCACTGATAGAGCTCGCGGATGCCGAGGCGGTTGCAGACGTAGTGCAGCTCGTCCTTGGCGGCGGCGGACGGCGTGGTGGCCACGACGATCTCCGGCACGCCGGCGATTCGCGCGGGCACGGCGCACATGATCAGCGTCGACACGTACACCGCGCGCCCGCCGGGCACGTACACACCGGCGCGCTGCAGCGGACGCACGCGATGGGTGACGGTGCCCCACTGATACGACTGCGGCAGTTGCCGCAGGTGAAACGACTCGACGCGCTCGATGGCGGTGTCGAGCGCGTAGGCGAGCTCGCGGTCGATGGTGACCTTGCGCGGCTCGATGAGGATCGGCGAGACCCGCACGCGATCGAACTTCTCGATCTGTTCGGCGACGTAGGCGTCGCCACGCGCGCGCACGCCGGCGATCATTTCGTCCGCGACGCGAAAAGCGTTGTCGTTCGCGGCGCGGCGGCGCTCTTCGAGCTCGCGCAGGGCGGCTTCGGCTTCAGGCGACACAGCTTTGAATGGATTCATTTTTCGCTTCCTCGACGCGGGCGATGAGCTTGCGTACTTCCCTGCGATTGGTGCGGTAGACGTTTCTGGCCACGATCAGTCGCGGCGTGATCTCGGCGACGAAGTCCTGCTCCTCGAGCTTGTGCACGCGGATCGTCTCGCCGGTCTCGACGAGATCGATGACGTGCGAGGTGAGGCTGAGCACCGCCGCCAGCTCGACGGAGCCGCCCAAGGGGACGAGCTCGCAGCGGAGCGCTTTGGAGTCGCAGTACTGGCGTGCGATGCGCGGGTACTTCGTCGCGATCTTCGCGCTGTCGCCGAGCGGCGGCGCGCCCGGCGCGCCGATGAGCATCATCCGGCAGCGGCCGAACGGCATCTCGATCGGCTGATACGCGCTGCACTCGTGCTCGAGGATCTGATCGAGACCGGCCACGCCGGCGTCGGCCGCGCCGTGCTCGACGTACACCGGTACGTCGCAATCCTTGACGAAGATCCACTCGACGCCGCCGCGCTCGAAGACCAGCTTGCGCGTGCTGAGGTCGGTGCTGGTCGGGACGTCGTAGCCGGCCGCCGCGAAGAGGGCCAGCACGTCGTCCTGCATTCTGCCTTTGGGAATCGCAATTCGCATGTCGTTCAGTCCACGTTGAAGGTGAAGCCGATCGCCGGGGCGTCGGCGCCGAAGCGGGAGTAGAGGTTGTCGTAGCGTCCGCCCTGCGCGAGCGGTCTGCGTCGGTCGTCGCCGTAGACCCAGAAGCGCAGGCCGGTGTAGTAGCCGGCGTCGTCCGCTTCGTCGTCGTGCTGGACGAAGCGGGGATCGTCGACGGCCGGTCCGTTGCTGGTCACGATGAGCGGGTCATCGCTGATCGTCTCCGCGAGCGACGCCGCGAGCTTCAGCATCGCGAGGTCCGCATCTGGCGACGCGTCGCCGACGATCTCCGCGCCGATCTGAAAGACCTCGCGATTGAGGCCGAGGCGGGACGCGCCGCAGCGAATCACATCGCCTCGGTAGAAGACGCGCAGCGGAAGGTTGCCATTCAGCGACGGCGCGAGCGCGCGGGCCACCATCGGCGTGAAGTCCGAGCGCACGGCCACGAGCTCGCCCTCGCGGTCGGTGAACCGATAGCTCTGCCTCTCGACGCGTCCCGGGATGCCCGCATACGGCTCGGCGAAGTCGATGATCGGCAGCACGACCTCGGCGAAGTCCGCCTCTTCGAGCAGCGTCACCAGGCGCGACTCGATGCGCCGCCGCCGCGCCGTCTCTTCGATCAGCAGCGGCCTGACGCCGGTGGGATATCTGAACTGGGTTGCCATGAAAGTCAAAAACCTCTTCCCGGGATTCAGGAAGAGGTTCTCGACTCTCGCGCTCGGATCATCGCGGCCCCTTCCTGTTCGAAGGGGCGCGTGCCATTGCACCCCTACCGATGATGGTGGTGGTGATGGTGGCGATGCGCGCGGTTCGTGTTCACGGCCCGGGAGTGTAGCATCCCCCGACCATGAACGCGCAAGAGCAACTCGACTACCTCGCCAAGGGGGCGGTCGACCTCATCGAGAAGAACGACCTCAAGGCGAAGATCGAGCGGGGCAAGCCGCTCACGATCAAAGTCGGCTTCGATCCCACCGCCCCCGACATCCACCTTGGCCACACGGTCGTGATCCGCAAGATGCGGCATTTCCAGCAGTTCGGGCACCGGGTGATCTTCCTGATCGGCGATTTCACCGGGATGATCGGCGATCCGACCGGCAAGAAGGCCACGAGGCCGGCGCTGTCGCGCGAGGAGATCGCCGCGAATGCGGAGACCTACAAGCAGCAGGTATTCAAGATCCTCGATCCAGTGAAGACCGAGGTGCGCTTCAACTCGGAGTGGCTGGGTGCGCTGGGCTCGGAGGGGATGATCAAGCTCGCCGCGAAGTACACGCTGGCGCGCATCCTCGAGCGGGACGACTTCCGCAAACGCTTCGACGCGCGCCAGCCGATCGCGATCCACGAGCTGCTCTACCCGCTCGCACAGGGATACGACTCGGTCGCGCTCAAATGCGACGTGGAGCTGGGCGGCACCGATCAGCTTTTCAACCTCCTCGTCGGCCGCGATCTCATGCGCGAGCACGGACAGGAGCCGCAGGTCGTGCTGACCATGCCCCTTCTCGAAGGACTCGACGGCGTCGAGAAGATGTCCAAGTCCCTCGGCAACTACATCGGCATCAACGAAGAGCCGCCGCAGATCTTCGGCAAGGTGATGTCGATCTCGGACGCGCTGATGTGGAAGTACTACACACTCTGCACCGATCTCACGCCGGCGCAGGTGACGGAGCTGCGAGGGCGCGTAGAGGCCGGCGGGCATCACCCGATGGAAGCGAAGAAGGATCTCGCGAAATCGATCATCGCGGACTTTTACTCCGGCGATGACGCCGAGCTCGCGGAGGCCGAATTCCGCCGCATCTTCAGCGAGCGCCAGGCGCCTACCGATCTCGAGTCGGTCACCCTTCCCGCGTCGCCGGAACCGCAACTGCTCTCCAAAATCATCACCGCTGCGAGGTTGGCGGAGAGCAACAAAGACGCGACGCGCGTGATCGCGCAGGGTGGGGTGCTGGTGGACAACGTAAAGGTGGATTCGACACGCCACTCGCTCGACGCGAGCGCAGGGAAGAGCTATCTGCTCAAGGTGGGGAAGCGCAGGTTCGCGAAGGTGATGTTCGGGTAGGGCCTGTGGAGCGGCGG
>DATLOL010000071.1:0-7193 GCA_035536275.1 Thermoanaerobaculia bacterium | reverse complement strand
CTCTCACTGCGAACTGACGGTCAGCGACACGGGGCAGGGAATCTCGCCGAAGTTCCTGCCCTACGTGTTCGACCGATTCAGTCAGGCGGACAGCAGCTCGACGCGAGCGCACGCGGGCCTCGGCCTCGGCCTGGGCATCGTTCGTCACCTCGTGGAGTTGCACGGCGGGACGGTGCAGGCGTTCAGCCGCGGCGAGGGACAAGGGGCGACGTTCGCGGTGCGTTTGCCGTTGCTCGTCGCGCATCATCGCGCCGAGGACGAGGTCGTGCGCATTGAACTGCCCGCAGTGCGCACGATCGAGCAGGCGTTTGCGGATCTCACCGGCGTCTCAGTCCTCGTGGTCGAAGATAACGACGACTCGCGCAAGCTCCTGCAGACGATCCTCACCCGCTCGGGCGCAGTCGTCCAAGTCGCGGAGAGCGCGGCGACGGCGCTACGCATCCTTGCGGGCGAATGGCCCGACATCGTCATCAGCGACATCGAAATGCCGGGAGAGGACGGGTACTCGCTGATCCGCAAGATCCGGCTGCAGGAGCCACCTTCGCAGCGTGTCCCTGCCATCGCGCTGACGGCCTACACTCGCAGCGTCGATCGTGTACGCGCGCTCGCCGCGGGGTTTCAGACGCACATGAGCAAGCCGGTCGAACCGGCCGAGCTGGTGGCAGCGGTGAAGAGCCTCTCAGCACAGCGCAAGTAGGTACGCGCAGAAGGTCTCGCGGCGTCAGCGCGGCGACTCACTGCGCCGGCAGTGTGACGGTGAATGTCGATCCGCGGCCCGGTCCTTCGCTGTTGGCGTCAATCGCGCCGCCGTGCGCGCTGACGATGTGGCGGACGATCCAGAGGCCGAGGCCGCCGAGGGCGCGGCCGGTCGCGGCCTGTTCGTAGCGCTCGAAGATACGCCGCCCGCCGAATCCCTGATCACGGCTCCCACAGTGGTGAACAGAGCGGTGGCCAGGCTCTCCGCGATTCGCAACGACTCGGCACCGAGACGATCCGCTCCACCCGAGACAGGGTCCGCGAACCTTGCTACTTCGCCGCGTGCGGCCGTAGCAGGCCGTAAAGCTTCTGCGCCAGATCGATCGGCTCGACCGGTTTCTTCAGATAGCCCGAGAACCCCGCCTCCAGGATGCGATCGCGATCGGTCGTGTGGCCGAATGCGGTCATGGCGATGACCGGCATGGCCAGACGGCGGGTGTCGCGGATGTGCCGCAGCAACGCGAAGCCGTCCGCGTCGGGCATGGCGATGTCGCTCACCACGATGTCCGGCTCCGAGCGTTCGAGCAGCGCGATCGCCTCGCTCACCGAGCCTGCGTCGTCGACGGTCGCCCCGCAGCGGCCGAGGACCGTCCGCACCAGCATCCGCGCATCTTCCTGGTCGTCGACGATGAGCACGCGGACGCCGTCGAGCGACGGATACTCGGCCGCGGCGCGAGCGTCCATGCGCGGCGTCGACGGATGGCTCGCCGCGGCCGGCGAGACGTCGCGGCCGTGGACGGCGCGCACCGGCAGCTCGATCGTGAACACGGCCCCTTTTCCCTTGCCTTCGCTGTGCGCCGACAGGTTGCCGCCGTGCATCTCCACGAGCCGCTTCACGATCGCAAGGCCGAGGCCCAGTCCGCCGTGCGTACGCGTGGTGACGCTCTCCGCCTGGCGAAAGGGCTCGAAGACGTACGGCAGAAACTCGCGGGCGATGCCTGTGCCCGTATCGCGCACACTGAGCCGGACGAATGACCCCGACTGCTCCACGCGGGCGACGACTTCCCCGCCGCGCGGTGTGAACTTGATCGCGTTCGAGAGCAGATTCCAGACGATCTGCTGCAGCCGGTTGGGATCTCCCGTGACGAGCGAGGCTCCGGGCCGCCGCTGGAGCTCGAGGATCACCCCCTTCGCCTCGGCGGCGGGCTGCACGGTGCTGATCGCCGCCTCGACCACGTCGACGACGTCGACCGGCTGCGGCTCCATCTGCATCTTTCCGGCGATGATCCGCGACATGTCGAGGACGTCCTCGATCAGCGTCGCCTGGGCACGCGCGCTGCGCAGGATGGCCTCGAGGGCACCGGCAACCGTGTGGTCGTCCATGCCGCCCTCCTGCAGCATGCGCGACCAGCCGAGGATGGCGGTCATCGGGGTGCGCAGCTCGTGCGACAGCGTGGCCAGGAAGTCGTCCTTGGCCCGGTTCGCGTCCTGCGCCGCGCGATAGAGCCTGGCGTTCTCCATGGCGACCGCCGCCTGCCGCGCGAACTCCTCGGCGTGATGGAGGTCCATCTCGGTGAATTGCCGTTTCGAATCGGACGAGACGAACGTGATCGACCCGAGCGGACCCCGGCGCCCGGGCAGCGCGACCACCATCCATGAGACGAGGCCCAGCTCCCTGACGATCGCGTAGTGCTCGTCATTGGTGGAAACGGAGCGCAACAGCTCGTCCGACACGTGGCGCACGAGCTGCGATTCGCCCGTTCGCAGCGTTGTGGTAATCGGGTCGTTCGCCGATTCCGCGCGGAAGCGGCGGTGGAGGTCCCACGCCAGTTCGGTCTTCTGCGGGTCCACGTGGGCGACCGCCAGGCGGACATATGGAGCATCGCCCTCGCCGCACATGTCGACGGCGCACCAGTCGGCGAGCGCGGGCACTGCCGCACGCGTCAAATTCTTCAGCGTCGACTCGTAGTCGAGCGACGAAGCGAACAGCTCGTTCGCGCGCGAGAGGAAGCGCAGGTGTTCTTCGGTCGAGCGGCGCTGGTCGATGTCCGAGGTCGTCCCCACCCATTCCCGCAGCGTGCCGTCTTCGTCGTAGACCGGCACCCCTTTCGACGCGAACCAGCGATACGACCCGTCGGCGAGCCGCAGGCGGAACTCCATCTGATAGATGCGGCGTTCGGCGATCGCGACGTCGAGCACGCGCTCCGTTTCCTCGCGGAAGTCGGAATGGACGGCCTGCAGCCATCCGCGGCCGCGCATCTCCTCGAAGGTCTGGCCGGTGAGAGCGCGCCATGACGGCGAGTCCTCGACCGCGTATCCCTCGGGATTGCTCGTTCCCACCGCCTGCGCGGTCGGGCTGGCCTCGACGAGCGACCGGTATCGCTCCTCGCTGCGACGGATCAGCGCGCGATCGGCCACGACGCGTTGATAGAGGCGGGCGTTGTCCAGCGCGACCGCGGCCTGCGCCGCCAGCCCCTCGACGACCTGCGCCGACTGTTGCGTGAACACGCCCGCCTGCGGATGGCCGAAGAACAGCCCTCCCAGCACTTCCCCGCTGCGCGACACCACCGGCACGGCGAGGTAACTGACGACCGGCAGATGCCCTTTGGGCAGGCCGTTGTACGGCGGGTTGTTCCCGAATCGCGGGTCCTTGCGCACGTCGTCCATCAGTACCGTTTTCTCGCCCGCGAACGTCGGCGCGAAGATGGCTGTGTTCCGCGGATTCGGGAACTTCGAAAAGTGCTCCCGAGGCACGCCGGAGATCGTGTAGAGCATGTACGCCTCTCCGGCGTCGTCGACGAGGTTGTAGAAGAACGCCCCGAACTGTGCACCGGAGAGCTCGGTAGCGGCGTCGGTCACGGCCTGGACGACCTTCTGCAGGTCCAGATCGGCGGAGATCGTCCGGCCGATGTCGCTCAGCCGCTCCAGCGTCCGCGCATGCCGCCGGCGGTCGTCCACGTCTGTGTTGATGCCGACCCAGCGGAGGATGTTGCCGTCCGCGCCGCGCAACGGATTGACGCGCGTGAGAAACCAGCGGAGCACGCCGTCATGCCGGCGCAGCGGGAACTCCATCTCGAACGGGAGGCCGGTCTCGAGCGAGTGGCGCCAGCGTTCCACGACTTTCGGCAGCATCTCGGGGTCGTGGACCTTCTCCCACCCCCAGCCCTGCATCTCTTCGAACGTGGTGCCGGTGTACTCGTACCACCCGCGGTTATAGAAGTCGATGTAGCCGTCGGGACGCGCCGTCCAGCCGAGCTGGGGCATCAGGTCGAACAGAGAGCGGAGGTTCGCGGCGTCCGACGTGATCGGAGCGTCACCGGGATCAGACATGAGCCTGCCTGATTGCAAGCCCGGCGCCGAGGAGGCGGGTCACATCGCGGTCGGTGGCGATTCCGCCACGCTGACGATCTCCGCACGGCGCTTCACGCCGGCCGCGGCCGCGCTCGATCTGTTACATCGATGCTCAGGCTCAACACGCCCGAAACCTTCCCGTCAAAGTCACGCGCGGGCTGGTAACTCACATCGAACCACCCGTCCTCTGCGACCCCGTCGCCGTCCCGATCGAAGCGCACGTGGAGGTCACGTGCGTGGAACTCCCTGCCTTTCTCATAGACGTCGTCGATGATCTTGAAAAGCTCTTTCTCTTCGATGTCCGGCAGCGCTTCTCGAATCGGTTTCCCCTCGACCATGCGTCCGCCGATGAGTTGGCGGCCGAACTCGTTGATGTACTCGATGATGTGTTTCGGACCGCGCATGATCGTGATCGCGACGGGCGCTTTTTCGAAGACATTGCGCAAATAGACGCGCTCTGCTTCACGCCGGATCAGCCACTGGCGATCGGTGACGTCGCGCATGAAGAGGCCTGCACCTCCGCGGCCGGTTGGGACGACCTTCACGTCGTGCCAGGTGTACTGCGTCGGATAGAACACCGAGAGCTCGATCCGCTGCTCCTGCTGAATGGCCTCGACGAGCTGCGGCCATTGGTGCGCACGCGTTGCGTCGGGGACGACGTCGGTGAAGGTCTGGCCGACCGCTTCCGTGCGATTCTTCCGGAGCAGCCGTTCGGCGTTGGCGTTCATGAAGCGGATGCGGAGGTCCGCGTCGACCTGCACGTACGCTTCGATGATCGAGTCGATGATGAGTTCGGGTGCGAGCAATCGGTCTCCTTCTGCGGAGGCATCATAGCGGGCGTGAACCGCGTGAACGGTGAAATGCTCCCGTTTCACAGGACGACCGTCTCGCGGCGTTGCGCGTTTCGCGTCACACAAGCTCGCGATCGAGCCAGACATCGCCGAGCGTCGCGGTCACCGCTGCGACCGTGTCCGCAATCGCCGTGACCGATTCCTCGATCGCTGCAAAGTCCAGTGCAGCCGCCGAGGCGATCGCCTCCCGCAGTGAAGCCACGAGCGCTTGCAGCGTTTCGCGCATCTCCGGTTGTGCCTCCGCGAGCTCGTCGGGAAGTTCCGTCAGACCCGCCGCTACACCGGCGGCGGCCGCATCCGCAGCGGCGACGGCGTCGCGCCATTGCCCGGACAACAGCTCTTTTGCGAGCTCATCGTGAATCGGTACTTCACGAAGATGGACGTGGCGCATCGCGTCGCGCCACTCTCCCGCGCTCCGGGCGAAACGGCGGGCGGCGGAGCCCGACGCGGACGACCACGACCGCAACTGAAGCAGTGGCCATACGTCCTCGGCCACCGGTTGCGAGACGAATTTCCACGCGTGTTCCGTCAAGTCTTCATCGGGGCGGGGGAGGCCGATGATGGGCATGGTCCAGGCCCGACGGTCGACGGACTTGCCTCGGACGAGCGGCACGAGGTGCACGTGCTCCCACGCCAGGTCGAGTGCGTAGCGGTCGAACGAGTTGAAGTCGGCAGGCGGACGAAGCACGTCGATGACGTGAACGAGCGCCTCCGCAAAGCCGTTGACCGTCTCCTGCACGTGCTGCACATTCACCGTCAGCCAGAGGCCTGCGTCCCGCTCTCCACGCTGGCGCGCGGTCAGGATCTCGGTCTTCGACAGCGTCAAATCGCGCAGGCGCCGGCGCAACGTGCGGCGGCGATCGTCGAGTCGCGACTCGACCGCCGCCACGGAATCGCGGCCGGCGTTTCCGATCCGGCGACGCGGATGAAACGCGAAGTCGTACCAGACCGCCCAGAACGCCCACAGCGCCTCCGCTTCCCGCCGCTCGAGTGCAGCGATTGCCGATGCGTGCAGCGCAAAGCGCCCCCGGAATTCTGCCTGCAGTTTTCCGAGCCGCTTCACCGCTTCGGCGAGGTGGAGAGTGGCGGCGGCAGGATTGATCTGTTCTGCCTCGCTCCACGCGGCCACCTTCTGCCGCGCCTCAGGCGAACCGCGCCCGATTTGCGGGTGAGCAACAAAGACGCGCCAGGAGCTCTGAAGAAAATCCCGAACCGCGGACGAATAGTCGGACAGCGCGCTGGTGTACGGCGCGTGCGCGTTCGGTGTCACTGCACTCCACGCGCGCGCCGCACCTTCCGTTTCGAAGCCCCACTCGTCCACGGCACTGCGCGGCAGCTTCGGGAGCGCGCCGAGAGCGGCCGTGAGCGCATCCCACTCCTCGGCATCGACTCCCAGCTCGAAAATGTTCGTCGCCTTCTCGCGCCGGAAGTAGAGCGTGAGCGCCTGCGTCACGCGCGCCGCGAGCTGGACGACGCGCTCGCGGATGGAGACGATCGACGCCACGTACTCGCCCCACGTCTCTCCTCGCCGCCCGAGCGCCACGAGCCGCGCGAACATCAAGTGCACCCGCAAGACCCACGGCACCGGGAATTGATCCGCCGGCATGCTGCGCCTCACTTCGCCGGAGACGCTGCCGTAAACATGGCCGCCGAATGTCTGTTCTTTCGGAAAGAGACGCCGCAGCACGTCGAGGCGCCGCACGGTCTCGCGCTCGACGTCGGAATCGCCGCTGAAGGGGATCAGCCAGTGCGCTATCACGCCTTCGGGCGTGACGTCGATCGCCACCGTCTTCGTCTCGCGTCGAAACCGTTCGATGGCCTCGGCACGGACGCCTTCGAACGCATCGTCATCCGCGAACGACGCAGCAAAGACGACGTCGGCCAGCACCGCGATCGGAATGGCCGCCGTGCGCGCCACCTCGGCGAGCGCTTGCCGGTTGATCGGGATCTGCCACGCGGCGGTCCAGAACAGCATCTCCGCGGCGGCGCTCCATTCTTCGTCCGTCGCCGGAAGGCTCCACGACCCCGATTGTGCGCTGAGCCAGCGACGCGCCGCCTCGAACACCTGCTCGTTCGAGGGGCGCCTGCTCTTGACGTCCGTGTACCACGTGTACAGATCCGGAAGCATCTTCAGCGCTTCCTCGGCCGAGGAGTGACGGGGCGTACTGCGTGAGTCCGGCGGGGTCGAGCACGGCCCAGATCAGCTCCGAGTTGGGCATTGCCTGCTGCACCTCCGCGATGAGGCCGGCCTGCTCGACGGTATAGCGCTTCACGCCGAGCCAGAGCAACGCGCGC
>DATLOL010000070.1:0-12800 GCA_035536275.1 Thermoanaerobaculia bacterium | reverse complement strand
GCCGGATACTTTGTCGGCGGGCTGAAGCCCGCCGCTCCACTTATAATCCCGCGCCGCTCATGCCGCTGGGTTACGTCCAAGGTCTTCGCCGTCTCTACCGCGCGTTCCGCCGTTACCCGGCCGGACACCGCCTGCACGTGTTCATCCGCTACTTCACCTGCCCGTTCACGCGCACGGTGGACGACGTGCCGGCGGGATCGCGCGTGCTGGAGATCGGATCGGGACATGCCGCCTTCGGCGTGCTGATCGAGGACCGCATCCGCGAGGTAGTGGCGGTCGAGCCGGACCTGCGCAAGAGCCTTCTCCCGTCGCCGTCGCCGAAGATCCGCAAAGTGGCGGGCTTCGACGACTGCGTGCGCGGCAGCGACTTCGACGCCGCGGTCGTTTACGACGTCACCTATCGCATGCCCCTCGACGTGCGCCGCGCGCTCTTCACCCGCCTCTTCGCGCGACTGCGTCCCGGCGGCACGCTCGTGTTCAAGGACATGGACGACGGACACCGCTGGAAGATGAAGTGGGCGCGCTTTCAGGAGTGGCTCTCCGATCGCTTCCTGCACATCAGCATCGGCGAGGGGTTCATCTACCAGTCGAAAGCGGAGGTGGAGACGATGCTGCGCGAGATCGGCTTCACCGGTTTCGCAGCGCGCGCGATCGATCGCGGCTACCCCCACCCGCACATGATCTACACGGCGACCAAGCCGTAGCGCCGACGACGTGTCATCCCGAGCGAAGTCGAGGGATCCCCTGCTGGAACCGATG
Source organism: Thermoanaerobaculia bacterium (assembly GCA_035536275.1). Classification (GTDB taxonomy): domain Bacteria; phylum Acidobacteriota; class Thermoanaerobaculia; order Gp7-AA8; family Gp7-AA8; genus QHVT01. Next base: position 12,041 of record DATLOL010000070.1, on the reverse strand, counting down.
CACGCTCCGGAGGCAGGGGATCCTTCGACCGTCCTTCGCTTCGCTTCGGCGGCTCAGGATGACACTGACGACACGTCTTCGAGCTTCTCCTTCGCCAGTTTCTCGTCCCCCGGCTTCGTCTCCGACTCCTCCTGCTCCTCCGCCGCCTCGGCCTCGTACTGCAGCTCGATCAGGATGGGGAAGTGATCCGACCCGACATCGGGCAGGCGCTCGATCCTCACCAGCTTGAAGTGCTTCGAGTGAAACACGTGGTCGAGCGGGTAGCGAAACAGCCGATGGTGCGCGTTGAAGCTGTTGTACAGACCGCGGCCGGCGCGCGGGTCGAGCAGGCCGCTGAGGCGGACGAAGAGCTCACTGGTGTCCGACCAGGCCACGTCATTCAGATCGCCGGCCACGATGATCGGCCCTTCTTCCTCGGCCACATGTTTCCCGACGATGACCAGCTCCGCGTCGCGCGCGGCGGAGTCCTGATCGTGGAGCGGCTCGGGCGGACGGGGATGCAGCGCGTGCAGCGTCACTTCCACGCCGCTGCGCAGACGCAGCCGCGTATGGATCGACGGGATGTCGTCCTCGACGAGAAACTCGATGCGCGGATCGATCAGCTCGAGGCGGGAGAAGAGCACCATCCCGTACGTGTTGTTCAGCGGCCTGCGGACGGCGTGCGGATAGCGCGACGCGAGAGGCTCGAGCGCGCGCATCCATCGGTCGTCGACTTCCACCGCGATGACGACGTCCGGATCCTCGATCTTCACGCGCTCCAGCAGCCGCTCGTACTGGCGGTTCTCCTCGAGCACGTTGGTCATCATCAGCACGATCCGGTTCTCGGGATCGGACTTCGTGGCGCGCCGCACTCGCGGACGGGTGAGGCGCGTGTAGGTGCGGATCCGGTACAGGTGCCAGCCGACCGTGGCCGCGCTGGCCGCCATCAGGAAGCGATCGGACCGTTTCCCGCGCCACGCAAAGGCGCGATAGGCGACCGCGCTCAGGGTGGCCATCGTGGCGAGCTGCACGCGCGGGAAATCCCAGACCCGGAAGATCCAGTGGGGGTGGCGGCTGAGACTGAGGAGGGTTCCGCCGATCGGTACCCCGCATAGACTTCCGAGCAACAGCCGCAGCAACTTCACTGATGAGCCTCTATAGCAGGCTTCGCACCACTTCCCCTACACTGCACGCGACTTATGAAACCGTCCGTGTCGCTGGTCATCCCGATGTACAACGAGGAGCTCAACATCGAGCACGCCGTGGCGCACTCGAGAGAGTCCCTCGAAAAGTACGCGGGCGACTACGAGATCATCATCGTCGACGACGCCTCGACCGACTCCTCGGCCCGCATCGTCGAGCGGCTGATCGCCGAGAACCCGCGCGTGCGCATGCTCCGCCACGAGCGGAACCGGAAGCTCGGCGCCACGCTGCGCACCGGCTTCGGCGCCGCCACCAAGGACCTGGTCTTCTACATGGACGCCGACATCCCCTTCGATCCCGACGTCCTCGGCCGGGCCATGCGCGCGATGGAGCTGACGGATGCGGACATGATCGCCGCCTATCGCCACGACCGCACCATGGAAGGACTCAAGCGCGGCATCTACACGCTCGTCTACAACTGGCTGATCGGCGTGCTGTTCGGCTGGCCGCACCGCGACATCAACTTCTCCTTCAAGCTGATGCGGCGGCGCATCCTCGAGGTCGTGGACCTGAAGTCGGAAGGCTCGCTCATCGACGCGGAGCTGGTGGTGAAGGCCAAGAACGCCGGCTTCTCGATCCAGCAGATCGGCATCGACTACTTCCCACGCTCGCGCGGCGTCTCGCACCTCGGGTCGTTCGGCGTGGTGCTGAAGATCCTCCGCGAGCTGGTCACGCTGTTTCCGGAGATGCGCAAGCGCCGCGCCGCGCCGCCGGAAGGGGAGCCTGCGGAGCGCTATGCCGCGCCGGCAACTGATCGTCACGGCTGACGATGTCGGCCTGCATCGCGGCATGACCGAAGGCGCGATCCGCGCGCATCGAGACGGCATCGTCACCGCGTGCAGCATCGTGGCGAGCGGCCGGGAGTTCGATGACGCCGTGGCCCGCCTGCGCGACACACCGGCGCTCGAGGTAGGCGTCCATCTCGCGCTGGTCGAGGAACGGTCCCTGACAGGCCTGCGCATGCCGGGAAAGTTCACGTCCTTCGTGCCGCTGTACGTGCTGCGCGCCATCCGCATCGCCGACATCGAGCGCGAGCTGCGCGCCCAGATCGAGCGCGTGCTCGCTTCCGGATTGCGGGTCACGCATCTGAATGGACATCAGCACCTGCACCTGCTGCCGCGAGTCTTCGCGGTCGTCGCACGCCTCGCGCGGGAGCACGCCATTCCCTACGTGCGCATCGTCGACGATCACGGAGGCTCGGCACGCGCGCTGTCGATGTCCGTCCTCAGCTCCCTCGGAAAGCGTGCGCGCGCGCCATTCACGAACGACCGCACCGTCGGCGTGTCCATCGCGGGCCATCTCGACGACGTCACGCCGCTCCTCGATCACGTCGAAGGCGTGACGGAGCTGGTCACGCATCCCGGCGTGAACGTCAGCGGATACGACTGGGGCTACGCCTGGGATGCGGAGACGCGCGCGCTGTGCGACCCGCGTCTGCGCGAGGAGCTGGCGAAACGCGACATCGCGCTCGCGAGCCCTAGTGTGGTGTCTCGCAAATAGGTGAACGCATGCTATTTGCGAGACACCACACTAGTGCACTTGCACCGCGCGGCTGAACTCGGACGTGCTCGTCGAAGTCGCGAAGTAGTCGCCGTTCGTGGCCGGGAGCGCGCCGTAGTAAAAGTGCACCGTTGCCGTCGCCGTGATCCACTTGCCCCGCAGATCGCAGGCGCAGCGGAACGTGCGTCCGCCGATGCCGAGGACGTACTGACCTTCGCCGTAGCCGCTGGGATCGGGCGCATCGCTGGCGTAGTAGGTGAGGGTCGGGATGTTGTACCGGTGGTTCGGCAGCACCGCCTCGATGATCGTGGCGCCCTGTTCGTAGCGAGCCTGCAGGATCGTCGGAACGTCCACCGCGTCGGGGAGGACGGTCGACGCGCCGTCGAAGCCGTAGTCGATGGCCAGTCCCCAGTTTGCCTGAAATGAGTTCCCGTGCAGGGCGATGTGTTTCGTCCCGCCCTGGATGCCCACGCCGAAGTGGTGGTTGAAGCCGATGTAGTTGTCGTCGACGTCCGTGCCCGATCCGTTCTCCATGATCGCCACGCCGCTCGCGCCGTTGCCGAGCGGCCCGTCGCGTTTGGCGGTCAGGCCGATGGTGTTCCTGGTGATCTTCGCCGGTCCCTTCTGGATGAAGATGCCGGAGTGGCGGTTGCCGCTGACGACGTTTCTCGTGATCGACCATGCGTACTGCGCTTGCGGGATGAAAGGAAGGTCGGACATCCAGATGCCGCGCGAGTTCGGCACGGCCACTCTGCCTGTCGGATCGGTGCCGATGTAATTGTCGGACACCCCGCCGCCGCGCAAGGTCGTCACGCCGAAACTGGTGCAGTGGTCGCCGCCGAGGGTGAGACCGTTCTCGGGAAAACCGTTGATGGCCAGGCCGGTGATGTTGCCGCCGCAGAGATGCAGCCCGCTCCCTTCGCGGAGGAGGCTGCCGTTCAACTCGATCTCCGGCCCGTCCGGGTTCGTGTTCCCGCCGAACGTCGTCTGCGACCCTCCGACGATGGTCGTATAGATCAGCATCGGCGGCAGCGGACGCTCGGGCTTGATCGTGTGCCACGGACCGGGCCCGGGGATGTTGAACGAGATCGCGCAAACGGGCCGGCACCCGTACGTCCCCTCGATGGCCGCACGAAGCGAGCCGCTCCCGGAGTCGTTCGTGTTCGTGACGACCAGCGTCGTTTGGGCGAGGACGAGCAGAGCGAGTGCGTTCATACGGGGCCTCCGTTGGGGGGGGCTTCGAGGCTCAGAGGCTCAGAGTCGGGAGTCTCAAAGTCTCAAAGGCGCAAAGTCTCAAAGTTAAGTGTCCATACTCGTCTCGATGCCTTTGAGCCTCTGAGCCTCTGCGCCCCTTTGAGACTTTGCGACTTTGAGGCTCCTCGGCTACGCGGCTCGCGCGCCCGCGCCTACTCCACCCTCACCGCCAGCCCCATCTCCGACGTGTTCGTGCGCAGCACGCCCGAGTTGTCATTCGTTCGCAGGATCTGCAGGGTGTTCACCTCGGTCAGGGTCGCCGAGATCCATTTGCCGCGGAGGTCCTGCGGTACCACGATGCGGTACGGCTCGCGCGATTCGCCGAGGAAGTACTGGCCTTCGCCGTGGCCGCTCGGGTCGGGGGCGTCGCTCGCGTAGAAGCTCACCACCGGGAACGAGCCGCCGAAGCCGGCGGTTGCTTCGATGGTCGTGACGCCGTTCGCGTACGTCGCGCTGCGGATCACCGGCGCGGGGGTGCGTCCGCCCGTCGCCGGTCCGTCCAGGGCCCAGTCGATGGCCAGTCCGCCATTCGCCTGGAACGAGTTGCCGCGCAGCGCGACATGGTCCGCTCGCCGGTCGATGGCCACGCCGAAGTGGGCGTTGAAGCCGATGTAGTTGTTGTTGACGTCCGTGCCGCTGCCGTTCGGGCTCACGTACACGCCGCTCGCACCGTTCGGCAGCGGCGCGTCGTGCGGGCGATTGAGGCCGATGACGTTGTTTGCGATCAGGCCGCGGCCGTGATCGATGTACACGGCCGTGCGGCGATTGCCGCTGATGACGTTGTGCGTGGCGGTCACGCCGCGCGACGACGCGGACCAGATGCCCCGCTCGTTCGGCTTCGCCGTCATGCCCGTCGGATCGGTGCCGATGTAGTTCCCGTCGATCACCGTCGCGCGATCCTGGGCGCACGCGTTCCGTCCGTCGTGCACGTGCACGGCGCTCTCGCGGAAGCCGTTGAGCGCGAGACCGCGCACGATCATGCCGCAGCGCGACGGGACGCGCAGTCCGTCGCCGGTCGTGGCCGAGCCGTCGATCTCGATCTCCGGCCCGAGGGGATTCGTGTCGCGGAAGTAGCCCGCCTGCGTGGTGCCGTCGATCTCGACCAGGAGGCCGCCCAGCCAGTCGAGCTGCGATTCGAGCTTGATGGTGTGCCACTTCGTGGCCGGCTCGATCGGAATGCGGAACGCGACCAGACACGGCACGCCGCGGCACGACGCGCCTGCCTCGGCGAGCGCCCTCCGCAGCGCGGCGTCGGTCGCTTCGAGGACGAAAAAGGTCCGGTAGTTCGTGAACTCGAGAGTGAGCCGGTTGTCGTCCGGCTTCTCATCCTCCTGCTCGGCCTGGGTCTGGACGATCGCCGACCACGTTGCCTCGCTGCGATCGGGTGCGATCACCTCGAAGCTGATCGTGGAGGTCTGCCACTGGGTCGGGTCCGCCGCCCGCGGAATCGACCCCAGTGCGCACACGCCATACGGTCCCTCGGCGATGCAGTTCGCCGGCATCTTGCCGAACGTTCCCTCGGAGAGGGTGATGTAGAGCCGGGTGTCGATCGCCGTGCCGCGCGTTTTGTTGGCGTAGTGCACCGTCAGCGGCAGCGGCAGTCCCGGTTTGGGCGTCGGATAGAGATCGACCCAGAGCGCGAGGTCCGTGCCGTCGATCGTACGGTCAGTGAAGGCGCGTGCGAAGTTGTCGTGGCGCAGCTCGCGCGGCTCGTTGTCGCTTTCGACGGCAGCCGTGTGCTCGAGGGAGTACAGGTTGAAGACGAGAACGCGTTGCGTGCAGGAGAGCACACGCTCCTGGCCGGGTTCGATCGTGCCGAGAAGAAGGTGGTCGTCGCAGTCGCGTCCGGGGATGATGCGCAGCGAAGCGCGGGTGTTCGTCGCGGGTGAGTCGCCTGCGTTGCTGATGGTCGCGGTCAGCGTGACCACGTCGCCCAGGCGCGCGGTGAGCGGTGCGTCGATGGAGACGCGGAGATCGGGGCTCTGTGCGGCGGCGCTGAAGACGATGAGGAGGGATAGGATGAGGGTCGGGACGCGGGTCATTACCGGGATGATACGGCGCATATAATCCGCGCGTTTATTTGAAGGAGTGCGAATGAGCAAGAAAATCGCCGTCGTGCCGGGCGACGGCATCGGTCCCGAAGTGATCGCCGCGGGCATGCGGGTGCTCGAGCACGTCAACGCCGCGCGCGGCCTGGGACTGGCGTTCACGTACTTCGGCTGGAACGCCGACGAGTACCTCCGCACCGGCGTCTCCATGCCCCCGGGGGCGATGGACGACCTCCGCGTCAACTACGACGCGGTCTACCTCGGCGCATTCGGCGATCCGCGCGTGCCGGACATGAAGCACGCGGCCGACATCCTCCTGGGCATGCGCTTCGAGCTCGACCTGTACGTGAACTACCGCCCGGTCAAGCTGCTCGACGAGCGCCTGTCACCGCTGAAGAGCAAAGGCGTCGCCGAGATCGACTTCGTGATCTTCCGCGAGAACACGGAAGGCGCGTACGTGGGCATGGGTGGCAATTTCAAGAAGGGGACGCCCGACGAAATCGCCGTGCAGGAAGACGTCTCCTCGCGCCGCGGCGTGGAGCGGATCATCCGCTACGCGTTCGAGTTCGCGAAGCGGACCGGACGCAAGTCCGTGTGCATGTCCGACAAGAACAACGTCATGCGCTTCGGCGGCGACCTCTGGCTGCGCACGTTCGAGGAGGTGGCCAAGGGCTATCCGGAGATCGAGCACTTCCACATGTTCGTCGACGCGCTGGCGATGCAGATGGTGCGGGCGCCGGAGATGTTCGAGGTGATCGTGACGAACAACATGTTCGGCGACATCATCACCGACCTCGGCGCGGCCCTGCAGGGCGGCCTCGGCGTTGCCGCATCGGGGAACATCCACCCCGGACGCGTGTCGCTGTTCGAGCCGATCCACGGCAGCGCACCAAAATACGCGGGCAAGGACGTGGCGAATCCGATCGGCGCGATCCTCACGGCCGCGATGATGCTCGACTACCTCGGCCTCAGGGAAGCCGCGCACGACATCGAGCGTGCGGTAGAAGAGACCATCCACGCCGGCGAGACCACGCACGACCTCGGCGGGACGTTGGGAACGAACGCGGCCGCCGATGCCGTGCTGCAGCGCCTCGACCGTTCGTCGTAACCGTTTCCTCGCAACCTGTGGAGCGGCGGCCGCTCTCGGCCGCCGAAGACAAGAAGCCGGTGGCCGAGAGCGGCCACCGCTCCACAGGTCCCGTTACTCGCGCGTGTACATCTTCACCGCGCCGTCCTCGCTGCCGCTGGCGATCCAGCGCCCGTCCGGGCTGAAGGCGACCGTCGGCACGTCGTCGTCGTGGTGTGCGAACTGGCGCACCTGCGCGCCGTCGCTGATGCGGAACAGGGTGACCGTCGGCTCGCGGTCGCCGGCGATGCCGAGTTTCTTGAGCAGCGTTCCGAACGCACCGCTCTCGCGACCGCCGGCCGCGACCGTCTTCGAGTCGGGACTGAAGGCCACGCTGTACACGTGACTGAGGTCTTTGGTCATCGTGCGCATGAGCCGTCCGTCGCGGATGCGCCAGACCCGGACCGCGGAGTCGTCGCCGCCCGTGGCCAGCCATTGCCCGTCCGGACTGATGTCAACGCCCACGATGGCCTGCTCGTGTCCCTGCAGCGTACGTAACAGTGCACCCGTGCGCGCGCTCCACAGCTTGGCCGAGCGATCGAAGCTGCCGCTGGCGATGGTCTGGCCGTCCGGCGTGATGTCGACGCCCCAGACGTTCATCGTGTGTCCCTCGAGCACCCGCGAGGCCTTGCCGTCGCGCCACAGGCGCACGGTCTTGTCCTCGCCGCCGCTGGCGATGAGCCGGCCATCGCGGCTGATGGCCACCGTCCACACGGTCCCGCCGTGGCCGCGCAGCGTGTGCAGCAGCGCGCCGTCGCTCACGCGCCACACGCGCACGATCGCGTCGTAGCTGCCGGTGACCAGCGTCCGTCCGTCACGTGAGAACGCCAGCGAGGTGACGCCCATCGGATGGACGACGTTGCGCAACAGCTTGCGGTCGGCGACGCGCCACAGCTTCACGGTGCGATCGACGCTGCCGGAGGCGAGGATCGTTCCGTCGGGACTGAACGCGACTTCGCGGAGAGGAGCGGTGTGGCCGGAGAGAGTGAGGACGACGGCGAGGAGCAGGGACATTGGTGCTAAGTTCGTTTTTCTCGTGATTTTGTTTCTGAATGGCGCGTTCGGCATCGGCAAGACCACGGTCGCGCGCGCTCTCGTGAAGCGCCTCCCGCGCGCCGTGCTATTCGATCCCGAGCCCGCCGGGGTCGTGCTGCAGCGCATCCGCCGCGTCGACGACTTTCAGGACCTGCGCCTCTGGCGGCGCCTGACCATCCTCGGCATTCGCGTCGCGCGTCTCTTGGCGAGGAACGTCGTCGTGCCGATGGCGTTCTCGAACGCGGACTATCTGCGCGAGATCCGCGACGGCGTCGCCCGCTTCGACCCCGACGTACGGCACGTCTGCCTGGTCGCGCCGTACGACATCGTGCTCGCGCGTCTTCGTCAGCGCGGGGCGGGGGAGTGGGAGGAGCGCCGCGCGCGGGAGTGCTGCGATGCGCACGTCCGGCCGGAGTTCGCGTCGCAGATCGACGCGAGTCGAGCGGTCGCGGAGATCGTCGAGGAGATCCTCAGACTTCGCGCAGAACCGTGATCTCCGGTGCGCCATCGAGCAGCGGGGTGATGGCGGCGAAGAGCTGCTGCACGTGCGGGGTGGCCATGTGGGTGTCGGCGTCGGCGCGGGTGCGCCAACGCTCGACCGTCATGAAGACACCGTCGTCGCCGCGCAGGACGGAGTACGACACGCATCCGTCCTCGAACCTCGACGCCTCGGCGTTCGTGCGCAACGCACGCTCCGCCTCGACTTCCGTTCCGGCTCTGAACTTCGCGCGCGCGACGACGGTGACTTCGCTCATGGTTTGCGTTCCTACCAGTTGACGGAGACGAATCCGAGGGCCCGGCGGCCCATCAGGTCGCCGCCGAATGATTCCCAGTGCTCGTTGTCGAGCGCGTTGCTGATGTCCACGCCGAATCCGAGCATGTTGCTCAGGCGATAGTTCGCGGCGACGTTGACGACGTCGAACTGCGGCACGGTGCCCACGAAGACGCCCGCCGCCCAGTCGTACTCCTCGACCCAGCGGTACGTGACCTTCGCGTCGAGCTTCGTGCCGCGCCAGCCCAGTCCGAGGTTGAACTTGTTCTCGGGGGCGTTGGGGAGGAGGCGGTCGCCGGCGGCGATCGTCCCTGCCTCGACCTCGAAGTCGAAGTGCGAGTAGTTGGCGTCGAGCAGCCAGTTGTTGTTGATGTAGTAATTGACGGCGATCTCGCCGCCCTGCGTGTCGACTTCACCGGCGTTCGTGTACGAGAGCACCAGCGCGGGCTGGCCGCCGGGGAGAGTGGTCAGGCCGGCGAAGTTTCCGCCCAGAGCGGCTGCCAGGAAGCCGCGCACGTTCGGCGCGAGGCTCGCCGGGACGCTGGCCGGGACCGTGTACGCGGGGAACGCCGGATTGACGCCGGGCAGCAGGTCGGTGACGAAGTTGCTCAGGTGGCTCTGGTAGACGTCGACGGTGACGAAGACCTTGCCGCCATAGATGCCGGCGTAGCCCAGCTCGTGGCTCTTGACCGTCTCCACGTCCAGGGCGTCGTTGCCGCGCGCGAGGATGGGCATGGAGCCGAAGCCGATCGAGGCGAGCAGCGGCGCCAGCGGCGCGGCCAGCGGATTGAGCGCCGCGGCCCCGGCCAGGTTCACCGGCGCGCCGGCCGGCGCGGAGAGGAAGAGCTCGGAGTAGTTCGGACGCTGGAAGGCCTCGTTGTAGCCGTAGCGAAGGGTGTGATTCGTCGTCGGCGTGAAGACGATCGCGCCCTTCGGCGAGAACTGCGATTCATGCAGCGTCGAGTCGTCCCAGCGCGCGGCGCCGACGAGCTTGAAGCGCTTGCCGATGTCGAACTCGGCCTGGCCGAACGCGGACTGCTGGCGCTCGTCCTGGGCCGCGCTCATGAGCGTCTGCACGCCCGCCGGATTGGCGGTGTCGACGTCCTGCGCGTTGTAGGCGACGCCGCCGATCACCCGCGCGCGGCCGCGCAGGAAGTCCCAGTTCGTCTGGATCTCGCCGTGCATGTTGCTGGAGTCTTCGTACAGGCGCGCGTTCGACGCCAGGGCGACCTGGTTCTCGGCCTTGCGCGCGTCGTAGTACGCGGTGAAGTTCCAGCGCGGCATGTTGTAGTTGAGCCGCGCCCACGGGCGCTCGACGTCGGTGACCTGCACGCGGCCGATGCCGGTCTGGAACACCGGACCTTCGATCGTCGAGTAGCCGCCTTCCGCCGTGAAGACGTCGGTGTTGCCGAAGTGCTTGTCGAAGCGGAGGCCGCCGAAGCGGATGTTCACTTCGTCGAGGACCAGAGGCACGGCCTCGCGGCGCAGGCAGTTGATCGAGGCCGTCGTGGCGCAGGGAGTGGTGTACTCGACGGTGGCGTTACGCGAGCGGGCGAAATCGTCGCTCTGCTGGTAGCCGCCGACGACGCGGTAGAACCACTCGGCGCCGATTCCGCCGGCGTGGCGGATGTCGCCGCGGCGGGTGTTGAGATCACCGGCCGAGAGCATCAGGCGTCCGCCCGGGCTGGCCTTCGGCGAGCGGGTGGTCATGTTCAAAACGCCGCTGAACGCGTTCGCGCCGTAGAGCGCCGAACCGGGTCCGCGGACCAGCTCCACGCTGGCCATCTCGTCGAGCGGGAAGGAGAGCGCCGCCCATTCCTGAGATCCGAGGAAGGCCACGGCGGGATCGCGTCCGTCGATGAGAGTGAGGATGCGGCGGTTCAGCGAGCTGTTGAAGCCGCGCGCGTTGAAGTTCGTGTCGTAGAGGCCCGAGTTCGTGAAGTCGACGCCGGGCGCCGACTCGACGATGCGCGGAGCCTGGCCCGACGGCGCGACCGCGGCGATGTCTTCCTGGGACATGACCGTGACCGCGGCCGGAGCCTCGACGACGCGCTCCACGCGACGCGATGCGGAGTAGACGGTGATGGTCTCGGCGACGCTCAGCTTCCAGTCGACCTGCTTGTCGACGCGGGCCGTGCCGCCGCTGGGGACGACCACGTTCTGCTCGGTCGCGACCTGCTCGCCCGCGACGAACTGCATCGAGTACGTGCCGGGCGCGATCTCGAAGCGGAAGTCGCCGTTCGAGTCGGAGAGTACGGCGTCGCCGGTCTCGAGGACCTGCACGATGACGCCGCCGATGCCGCCGCCGTCGGTGCGCGCGATGCGCCCGGCGATGTGACCCTGCGCGGCGTGGAGAGAGAAGGCGAAAAGAAAGACGAATATCCCGACGGACAGGATACGGACGGTGCGGCCAGGCGCCATACGGACAATCCTCCTCAGAAACTGCTGCTTGGACGTGGGCTTTGGAACCGAATGAAGGTACCCCGTGCGTGAGACGGCGTCAACTGGGGACGCGCTCACACGGAGGGCCGGGGGAGGGAGGACCGCCGGCGAGGGCATTCCGTGTCATCCCGAGCGGAGTCGAGGGACCTGGGCGGGTGGGGCGCGAGGAACGTGTTGCGCGCCGCGACAGCATGGCCTGGGACGCCTTCGCGACTCCTCTCCCCACCCCGGAAAACGCGATCGTCCTTCTCCCGGGCGCGGGCAAGGCGAACAAGCTCTGGCCGGTCGAACGCTTTCGCGAGCTCGCGAAGCGGATCGGACCGCGCGCGCTTGCCGTCTGGGGTCCGGGCGAGCGGGAGTTGGCGGAGGCGATCGGCACGCGCATCGCGCCGCCGACGAACCTGCGCGAGCTGGCTGGCTTGCTGCAGAGCGCGGAGGTCGTGATCGGCGCCGACACCGGTCCGCTCCACCTCGCCGCCGCCCTCGGCACGAAGGTCGTCGGCCTGTACGGACCGACCGATCCGCGGCGCAATGGACCGTATGGCCAGCTCGACCGTGTCGTCGGCTGTTTCACCACGACGAAATCAATGGAATCCATTTCTGTTAACGAAGTCATGGAAACCCTGCAGAGGGTGGTTCAGGAGTGAGCTTCCTCCTTGCCGCCATCATCGCGGCTACGACC
>DATLOL010000069.1:0-17282 GCA_035536275.1 Thermoanaerobaculia bacterium | reverse complement strand
CTCTCCCCGCGCGCGGGGAGAGGGGACTTGAGTGGCACCACCTCCGTCAGCGGCACGCCCACACACCCGGACGGGATCTTCGTCCAGATCAGCGACGAGAGCGTTGCCGCCACGTCCACCGTGTAGATGCGGCGGGCGATCTTCGTCGCGGGAACGTTCATCCCCGCGAACGCGACCGGCACGTAGGTGTCGTACGTCCATGGGGAGCCGTGCTGCAGCAGCGTGCTCGGGCCTTCGTCGTTGGAGCCGACCTCGAGGATCTGCCACTGCGGCTGCTGCACGACGTACACGTCGCCCGAGCGGCTCGGGTTGTAGTTCCGGCGAACCTGCGCGACGAGCTGCGGATCGAGGTCGCCGACGCCGCTGCGCATGTCCGTGCGGGTCAGCGCCATGGCCACGCCCTCCAGCGTCATCACGCCGTCCGCCATCACCTGCTCGACCTCGGCCTGGTTCAGCTTGTTGGCCGCGAGCGTCTGCTGGTTGATGTAGAACGAGGGCTGCGACCACGTGCTGATGTCACCGACGATGTTCGGCCACTGCGCCTTCACGGCGTCTTCGGCGGCGCCCTCGATGTCATCCGGCGTCAGCCTTCCGGTGTTGATGCCGAGGGTGGTGAGGTACTCCGGATACTCCACGCCGCCGTGATCGCCGGAGAGGACCACGATGGTGTTCTTCAGCCCGACCTGCCTGTCGATGAATGCCAGCAGACCGGCCAGCGTGGCATCGAGCCGGAGGATGTTGTCCTCGCTCTCGAGACTGGCGGGGCTGAACCAGTGCGCGAGGAGATCCGTCGCCGAGAAGCTGATGGCGAGGTAGTCGGTGACGCTGTCTTTCCCCAGTTGCTCGCCGGTGATGATCTGCTTCGCAAAGTCGGCGGTGAGCTCGTCACCGATCGGGCTGATCGGCAGCGCCCCGTACAACGCCGGGCCGGAACCGAACGTGTGGGGGAACGTGCTGCCGAACATGTACTTGTTCGCCAGTGTGTCCATGTTCTGCGCGGCGTAGGAGCCCGACGGGTACACGTTGCTGAAGTTCTTGTAGAGATAGGTGGAACGGTCGCGCGACAGAATCCACTTGCTGTTTGCGTGTTTGTCGGCGAGCTTCTTCTCGCACCACGACTTCACCCACGGCGGATAAACAGCGGGCGCGGGGTAATAGAAGGTGCTGCTGACGAAGCAACCGTTCGTGTTCGAGTACCAGTACGCCTTGCCGGCGTGGCCCGCCAGCGGGATCGCGCCGCGGTCCTTCACCGAGACCGAGTAGATCTTTGCCTGGCCGTCGGTCGCGATGGCCAGCTCGTCGCTGAACGTGGTCGTGAGAATCCGGACCGGCGACGCGCCGGGGCCGGTCTGCGTCTCGCCCATGACGGAGATGAGTGGATACGTCGGCCCTTCGATGTTGTCGATGAGCTTGTTGGTCGCCGAGTCGAACCACGAGTTCGCGACCATGCCGTGGCGCGACGGATAGGCGCCCGTCGCGAGGGTCGTGTGTCCGACGACCGTCTCCGTCATCGAGTGCGGATGTTGCGCGTCGGTGTACCACGTGCCTCGATCGAGGAAGTAGCGGAAACCGCCTGCGCCGAAGCGATGCCAGTACCGGAGCGGAAGATCGCCGCGAAGCTGATCGACGGTGATCTGCACGACGAGCCGCGGCTGTTCGTGAGCTTCCAGCGAAGACGCAGCCAGCACGGCGAGGACCGAGACCAGGAGGACGGCCTTGCTATTCTTCATAGACTCACTCCAATTGTTTTTGGGGGTGGACGTAAGCGATTATCGCTCAAATGCTCAAATTCGCAGCATCTGAATCGACCCGGCCCTTGCCGCTCACGGTGAGCGCGGACGCGTCGTCGGGCGGTTCGCCCGACGCGCTGCTCGAGCGATACCCGGCGGAGCGTGAGTCGATGGAAGCGCGTCTGCGGGAGCACGGCGCGCTGCTCTTCCGCGGGTTCGGCATCGACACGGAGGAGCGGCTCTCGCGCGTGGTCCGCACTCTCGGCGGCGAGGCCCTCGGATACGTCGACGGCAATTCGCCCCGCCGGAAGCTCAGCTCGGGCGTCTACACGTCGACCGAATATCCGCCCGAGTTCTTCATCTCGCTGCACAACGAGCTGTCGTACTCGAGCCACTGGCCGTCGCGAGTCTTCTTCTGTTGCGCGATCGCGCCGGAGGAAGGAGGCGAGACGCCGCTGGCCGACAGCCGCCGCATCCTGCAACGCCTGCCCGACGAGGTCCGCGACGCATTCGTGACGCGGAAGGTGAAGTACATCCGCAACCTCCACGGCGGCAGCGGCTTCGGCCCGTCATGGCAGGCGACGTTCGAGACCGGCAGCCGGGACGAGGTCTCGCAGTTCTGCGCCACGGCCGGCACGGAGGCCCGCTGGAACGACGACGGGGGCCTGACGATCACGCAGGTCCGGCCGGCAACGCGCGTCCATCCGGCGACGGGCGAAGAGGTGTGGTTCAACCAGGCCGACCAGTTCCACCCGTCGACGCACCCGCCCGCGATCTACGAGTCGCTGCTCGCGCTGTACGGCGGACGCGAGGAGCTCATGCCACAGACCGCGACGTTCGGCGACGGCAGCCCGATCGAAGTGGCGATGCTCGACGCGGTGCGGCAGACGGTGCGCGAAGAAATGCGCCTCTTCCGCTGGCAGCGGGGGGACCTGCTGATGGTGGACAACATGCTGGTTGCGCACGGGCGGAGGGCGTTTGCGGGACCGCGGAAGATTCTGGTGTCGATGACGTAGGACCTATGGGACCAATGGGACGTATGGGACCCATAGGTCCTATAGGTCCCATAGGTCCTAACCGCCGTTGCCGTTGCTGTCGATGTCCGAGCGCACGAACACGAGCTTCGGATCGAGATACGTCGTCTCCGGGCGCGGGTGTCCTTGCCAGGGGGCGTGGAAGTAATCGCGGTTGGCGACGATGAAGTCGTTCACGGCGCCGCGGAGATGCTCGCTGTACGCGTCGGCGTCGCGGTAGACCTCGAAGAAGATCAGGTCGTTCGGCGCCAGCGGCTGCGCCAGGTCGGGATCGTTGCAGACCTCGTACTCGGGAGGAGGCCCGATCGGCGGATGCGGCCCCGGGACGTGCACGGAGTACATGAGCGTCCCCGGCTCCCGCTCGCGGACCGCTTGGGTGAGGGTATCCAGGGCAGCAGCGAATTCAGGCGGACATCCGTCCTTCAGCTTCCAGCGCGAGTACAACGCGATCATTGTTTTCTCCCTCGACTACGGACACCAAACCCAGCGTATACTTTCAAATAGGGTAATCACTCCGCAAAAAAAGACAAGTGGAAACGTCAGCGCTTCGCGCGTGACGAAGTGTGTAAGGAGGGACTGATGACGATCGCTGCGTCGCATGAGCCGAAGACGGAGCTCTGGGCCAAGAACGAGCGGATGCGTGAGTCGCCGAACTGGCACGGCGTCTCCCCCGAGGTGATCGCGAGACGCGGCCGCCCGTGGAACCAGGACCCCGACGACGTGCCATGGCTCGACCGCGATGACGCCGAGGAAAAGATCCAGGCGCGGCTTGCGGAGGGACTGATCACCGCGGACGAAGCGGAGCTGCTCCGGCAGTGGGTCGTGGAGGGCTACTTCATCCTGCGCGGCGCGATCGACCGCGAGGATTTCGGCACGATCGACCGGTTCAGGAGCTTCCTCGACGACCTGTGGACCACCGACCAGGTCATCGACGGGCTGCACATCATGAGCCTGCACATCAAGGGCAGGCCGCCCGGCCCGATCGAGCACGCGGAGCTGGTGACGTGGCCTCTCGAATACCGCCTCGAGCTGCGCGACCAGCAGCTCTGGCGCATCCATTACCTGCACTGCCATTCCGTGGCGATGCACGAGCTCACCCTGTCCCGCCACCTCCTGCGCATGTCCTCACTGATTCTCGAAGAGCCCGCGGTGCTGGCCAGCTCCATCGGCTTCAAGTGGGGCAGCGAGGTAGGCGTGCACCAGGACCTCGCGGCGATGCACATCCATCCGAAGAACCGGCTCGTCGGCGTGTGGCTCGCGGGCGAGGACGTCGATCCGCTGGCCGGGCCGCTGGGAGTCTTCCCCGGCTCGCATCGCGTGCCGATCTGGCCGGGCTGGAACAACTATCCGCAGACGAACCTCCGCACCTGCCATCTCGACACGAGATCGAAGGAAGAGCAGTACCTGAAGGACGCCGTGGCCGGCGCAACGCGAATCCCGCTGCCGGTGAACAAAGGGGACGCCATCCTGACGCACGGGCTGATGATCCACGGCGGCGACAAGATCAAGAACCGCGCGCTGACGCGCTTCTCCGCGGTCCTGCACTACACCGTGCCGGGCGGCGACAGGACGCACGAGATCACCGGTCCGTTCAACTGGTAACCGCTCATGGTCGACGACACCGTCATTCTGCGCGGTAAAGACCTGACCGTCGACGACGTCGCGCGCGTGGCGCGCGGCGGCGCGAAGGTGCGCATCACCACCGACGCGCGCGTCGAGCAGAAGGTCCGCGGCTCGCAGGAATACGTCGGGCGGCTCATCGCCGCCGGCGAGCGGCTGTACGGCGTGACCACCGGGTTCGGCGGCAAATCGAACACCGCCATCTGCGTCGAGGACGCGTACGACCTGCAGGAATCGCTGCTCTGGTTCCTGAGGTCCGGCGCCGGCGGCAGACTGCCGATCGCGGACGTCCGCGCCAGCATGCTGCTGCGCGCGAACTCGCTGCTGTGCGGGGTCTCGGGCATCCGGATGGACCTGATCCGCCGGTTCGAGACGTTCCTCAACAACGGCGTGACCCCGCATGTGCGCGAGCTCGGCTCGATCGGCGCCAGCGGCGATCTCGTCCCCCTGGCCGCCATCGCCGGTGCGGTCGTCGGTCTCGACAACTCCTGCAAGGTCGACGTCCGCGGCAAAGAGATGGGCGCCGTGGACGCGCTGCGCACGCTCGGTCTGGAGCCGGAGCGCCTCGAGCCGAAGGAAGGTCTGGCGCTCGTCAACGGCACGTCGGTCATGACAGCGATCGCGATGAACGCCATCCACGACAGCCGCGTGGTGGTGGCCCTGGCCATGGGCGCGCACGCGCTGATGTTCCAGGCCATGCGCGGCAACGCGCACGCGCTGCATCCGTTCATTCACCACCACAAGCCGCATCCCGGTCAGGTGTGGGTGGCGCGCAATCTCTTCAAGCTGCTCAAGGGATCGAAGTGGACGTACGGCGAGACGCGCGGCGGCTTCGAGCACTCCGCCGGCAGCCTGGCCCAGGACCGCTATTCACTGCGCTGCATTCCGCAATACCTCGGCCCGATCATCGACGGGCTGGCCGTCGTCGCGCGGCAGATGGAAGTCGAAGCGAATTCCGCCACCGACAATCCGCTCTTCGACGGCGAAGGAGAGTCGTACTACGAAGGCGGCAACTTCCTCGGGCAGTACATCGGCGTGGGCATGGACCAGTTGCGCCAGTACCTCGCGCTGACGGCGAAACACCTCGACACACAGATCGCGATGCTGGTGGCGCCGGAGTTCAACAACGGCCTCCCCTCCTCGCTCGTCGGAAACGAAGCGCGCAGCGTGAACATGGGCCTCAAGGGGCTGCAACTGACCGGGAACTCGATCGTCCCCGAGTTGCTGCACCTCGCCTCACCGATGGCGGATCGCTATCTGACGCACGCCGAGCAGTTCAATCAGAACGTGAACAGCCTCGGCTTCGGCTCGGCCAATCTCGCGCGCCGCGCCGTGTCGTTCTCGCAGCAGTATCTGGCGGTCGCGCTGATGTTCGGCGTGCAGGCCGCCGACCTCCGCGCGCGTCGCGAAGAGGGGCATTACGACGGACGCGCGGGACTCTCGCCGGCGACCGTGCCGCTGTACGAGGCGGTCTACGGCGTCTGCCGCGTCAAGCCGGGCCGCGAGCGCGCGTTCGTACACGACGACCGCGACCAGTCGCTCGAGTCGTACATCGAGGAGCTGGCCGCCGACATCGCCGGCATCGGGGCCATTCCCAACACGCTTCAAGACACGTTGCAGGCACTCAAGGAGCCGGGGCTCACCCTTGGCCCGCGCCAGGAGGAGCAGGTAGAGATGAATGTCGCGCAGAACATCATTCGCGGCCGCAAGCTGTTCCCGCACAAGGTCGCACTGACCTTCGAAAACCGCCACTACACCTACGCCGATCTGGACGAGTGGTCGAATCGCGTGGCCGAGGGACTGGCCGCATCGGGCGTCGGACGCGGCGATCGCGTGGCGCTGTTCCTTCCGAACATCCCCGAATTCGCCGCGACCTATCTCGGCGTCCAGAAGCTCGGCGCGGTCGCGGTGTCGCTGAACTCGACGCTGCGGACGGAAGAGACCCGCTTCATCCTCAACGACAGCGGCGCGGTGGCGCTGTTCACCACCGAGGCCCTGCGCGGACACGTCGATCGCGCGGCGGTGCCCGATCTGACGCTCGTGGTCATCGTCGAAGGCACCGCGGCGGGAACCGACGTCGCGCTCGCGCAACTGACGGCGAATACGACCGGCGAATTCACCCCCGCGATCATGGACCGCGACGATCCGTCGGCCATTCTGTACACGTCCGGAACCACCGGCGAGCCGAAGGGCGCCTGCCTGTCGCACGGCAACGTGATCTCGAACATGCACGCGTTCAACTACAACTGCGGCATGCGGCCGGACGACAAGCTCCTGCTGTTCCTTCCGCTGTTCCACTGCTTCGGACAGAACGCGATTCTCAACAGCGGCTTCAACGCCTGCGCGACGGTCGTGCTCCACCGTACGTTCAATCCGGCAAACATCATCCGCTCGATCGTCGACGATCAGGTGACGATGTTCTTCGGCGTGCCCACGACCTTCATCCCGCTCTACAACCTCGCCTCGCCCGCCGAGCTGGAATCGGTGCGCTACTACTTCTCCGCGGCGGCCACACTGCCGCGCGAGATCGCGCGCAAGTGGGAGGAGAAGTACCGCCGCCCCATCAACGAAGGGTATGGCCTCACCGAGACCTCCCCGTTCGCGAGCTACAACCATCGCCTCTGGTACAAGCTCGGCTCGATCGGGGCGCCGATCGAGAACGTCGAGATGCGGGTCGTTTCGCCCGACACCGGCGCCGAGGTCGGGACCGGGGATCCGGGCGAGATCGTGATCCGCGGGCCGAACGTCATGCTCGGCTACTGGAACCGCGCCGAGGCCACCGCGAAGGCGATCCGCAACGGCTGGTTCCACACCGGCGACATCGGCCGCGTCGACGAGGACGGCTACTTCTACATCGTCGACCGGCTGAAGGACATGGTCAACGTCGGCGGGTTCAAGGTCTATCCGGTCGAGGTCGAGAACACGATCTACCTTCATGCGGCAGTCGAGGAAGTCGCGGTCTACGGCATCCCCGACAAGATCATGGGCGAGCGCGTCTGCGCGAACATCGTCTGCAAGAAAGAGCAGTCGGCGTCGGAGGCGGAGATCATCGCCTTCTGCCGCCAGCAGCTCGCGGACTACAAGATCCCGAGCGCGATCCGCTTCGTCGACGCCCTCCCCAAGAGCCCGACCGGCAAGATCCTCAAGCGCGTCCTGCGCGACGAGGGACGCACGGCGTTCCCGGCCGCTCCGTCGCGCTCCGTGGGGCCGATCGAGATCGAGATGTGGATCCGCGAGTGGATCACCGACAACCTCGAAGTCGACGGCGGCACGATCGCCGGGGACCGCTCGTTCTTCGAGTTCGGCATGACCTCGCTCACGGGGCTGAAGCTCTCCGCGCAACTGGGCGAGTGGCTCGGCCGGCCGATGGAAGACGTGCTGGTCTGGAACCACGGCAACATCGACGCGCTGGTGAAGTACACCGCGGAATCGGCGAAGCTCGACATTCGCGCGAAGCCAACTGACGTGGACGACATCGACAATCTCCCTGACGACGAGGTGGCGCGCCTGCTCGCCGCCGAGCTGGCCGGCGGGAGCGCCAAAGAGCCCGATTAGCCCATGAGCGGGACGGACGACCATGGCGCGCTGCTGAGGAAGGCACTGCGCGAGATCAAGAGTCTTCGCTCGGCGCTGGCCGAGGCGAAGAGCGCGAGCCGCGAGCCGATCGCGATCGTCGGCATGGGCTGCCGCTTTCCCGGCCGCGCCGACGATCCCGCGGCGTTCTGGGAGCTGCTCCGCAGCGGCACCGACGCCATCACCGAAGTCCCGCGCTCGCGCTGGGACGTCGACGCGCTCTACGACGCCGATCCCGACGCCGCCGGGAAGATGTACACGCGCCACGGCGGCTTCATCGACGGCATCGACCAGTTCGACGCGGAGTTCTTCGGCGTCTCGCCGCTCGACGCGATGAACATGGACCCGCAGCAGCGGCTGCTGCTCGAGGTGGCCTGGGAGGCGTTCGAGAACGCGGGCATCGTCCCCGACAAGGCGCCGCGGACCGGCGTGTTCGTCGGCTCGTTCATGGACGACTATCTGCAGTCGAACTTCTTCGCCGCCGATCGCAGCGACATCGACGCCTACAACACCCTCGGCCTGCTGCGCGGTCTCGCCGCGGGCCGCCTCGCGTACGTCCTGAACCTGCAGGGTCCGGCGATGCAGCTCGACACGGCCTGCTCGTCGTCGCTGCTGGCGGCGCATCTCGCGTGTCAGGCCCTTCGCAACCGCGAGTGCGATCTCGCTCTCGCCGGCGGCGTGAATGTGATCCTCGCGCCCGAGGTGACGATCGGACTGTGCCGGATGCGCGCGATGGCGGCGGACGGCCGCTGCAAGTCGTTCGACGCCAGCGCCGACGGCTACGTGCGGGGCGAAGGGTGCGGGCTGGTCGTCCTGAAACGGCTGGCCGAGGCGGTGGCGGATGGCGATCGGATCTACGCGGTCATCCGCGGCTCCGCGGTCAACCACGACGGGCGAAGCAATGGCCTCACCGCGCCGAACGGCACCGCGCAGAAGACGCTGATCCGCGAAACTCTCGACGCGGCGGGCGTTTCACCCCGGCAGATCCAGTATCTCGAGGCCCACGGCACCGGGACCTCGCTCGGCGATCCGATCGAGGCCATGGCTGCCGGCGAAGTGCTCTGCCGCGAGCGCACCGAGCCCCTGCTCCTCGGCTCGGTCAAGAGCAACTTCGGCCATCTCGAGAGCGCCGCCGGCGCCGCGGCGCTGATGAAGACCGCGCTCGCGCTGCATCACGACGCGATTCCGCCGAGCCTCCACTTCCGCGATCCGAATCCGCACATCCCGTGGGACCGCCTCGCCGTCACCGTGCCGACCGCGCTCACGGAGTGGCCGAAGGCGGAGAGCCGGCTCGCCGGCGTCAGCTCGTTCGGCATGAGCGGCACGAACGTGCACATGATTCTCGAGCAGGCACCGGCAACTGCGGCTCCGGCGGAAAGCCAGGCGCCGCACGTGCTCACGCTTTCGGCGCCGAACGACGCGGCACTCGAAGCGCTCGCGAACAAATACGTCCCATTCCTCGACGGCGGTTCGAACCTGCGTGAGGTCTGCGACACCTCGAACCGCGGCCGCAAGCATTTCGATCACCGGCTGGCGATCGCCGCGGACTCCGTGGAGTCGCTCGTGACGGGGCTGAAACGCGCGAAGCCGTCGGGCGCGCGCCGCAAACGACCTCGCATCGCGTTTCTCTTTCCCGGCCAGGGCGTTCCCCTTGCCGGTGTCACGACCGGCTCGATCCAGGCGCGGCTCTACGCGTACGAGGTCGAGCTCGCGAGGCAGTGGATCGCCTGTGGCATCCGGCCGGACGCGGTGATCGGGCACAGCGTCGGCGAGTACGCCGCGGCATGCATCGCCGGCGTATTCAGTTTCGAAGACGGCCTGCAACTGATCACCGAACGCGAGCGGCTCATGAACACGCTGCCCGAGCGCGGGGCGATGGCGGCGATCTTCGCCGACGAGAGCCGCGCACGCGACGCGATCGGCGCGCTCGACGTGTCCATCGCCGCCTTGAACGGCTCGCACGTGGTGATCTCCGGCCGGGCTGCCGACGTCCGCGCGGTCGCGGAGCGATTCGAGGCCCGGCTGCTCGACGTCGCGAACGCATTTCACTCGAGCCTCATGGATCCGATGCTCGACGAGTTCGAAGCGGCCGTCGGCCGCGCGACGCTGCGCCGGCCGTCGGTGCAATTCATCTCCGCCGTCACCGGTACCGTTGCCGACGCGGAACTGACGAATGCCGCGTACTGGCGGCAGCACGTCCGCCATCCCGTCCGCTTCGCCGACTGCATCCGCAACGTGAACGCCGACGTGTTCATCGAGGTCGGCCCGAAGCCGACGCTCATCTCGATGACGCGCCACGTCCTGGACCGGGACGACGTCATCACGCTGTCCGGCCTCAACGCCGAGTCGCTGGCCACGCTGTACGAGCGCGGGCTGGACATCGACTGGAGTGCCCTCGGTCCGAAGGCGACCACCGCCACGCTGCCGACCTATCCGTTCCAGCGCCGGCAGTTCTGGATTCAGAAGAGCAGCACGCGCGTCCAGCAGGGAGCGCGAAAAATCCCCTTCACGAATGACACGCACATCGAGCTCACGCTGAGCCCCGAGCGTCCGCGATCGCTGAAGGATCATCGCGTCGGCGACGCGATCGTCGTGGCCGCGGGCGCTTATCTCTCGATGGCCATCGACAGCCTCGAGGCAACCACGCTGCGCGACGTGACCTTCCTGCAGCCGCTCACGATCGACGCCGAAACGTCGCTGCATCTGGTCGCCACGGACAGCACGTTCCGCTTCGGCACCGAGCGCCGCGGCGAATGGATCACACACTGCACCGGCTCGTACGACCGCGGCCCGGCGCTGTCCGTGGTCTCGCGGCCGGATTTCGACGGCGAGCCGGTCGACGCGGACCTCGAAGCGGGCCTGAATCTCGGCCCGTCCTTCCGCTGGACCCGCGAAGTGCGCCGCCGCGGCGAGGAAGTCTTCTGCCGCATGGAAGCGCCGCCGTCGGTCGAAGCCGCGGCGGTTCATCCGGGACTGATCGACTCCTGCCTGCGCACGCGCGCCCTCGGGCTCGACGGCGTCCACGTCCCCTTCCACATCGACTCGCTGCGAGTCTTCCGCAAGCCGAAAGGGACGCTCTGGTGTCACTCGACGGGCGACGCGATCCGTCTCTTCGACGACGACTCCGTGGTGATGGAGATCCACGGCCTGGACGTGCGGCCGCTCCCCCGCTCGAAGGAGTTGCCGCTGTATCGCGTGGAGTGGCAACGCGCCGAGGCGGGTGCGGCGTCGGATGTGCGACACATCGACGTGTTCGATTTCGAGAACATCCTCGACCTGCGCGACACGCCGAACGTCCGCCTCATCACGCACGGCGCACAGGCCGTGCGCGAGGGCGACCGCGTCGATCCGGCGAAGGCGTGGGCCTGGGGTCTCGCAAAGGTCGTGGCCATCGAGCAGCCGCAGTTGCGCTGGAGCTGCGTCGATCTCGACCCCGAGCTCTCCGTCGCCGAGCAACTGCCTCTGCTCGACACCGCGCCGCACGAGAATCAGGTCGCGTTCCGCGGCGGCCAGGCTTACGTGCCGCGGCTCGTGCCGGCAACAGCCGGCGCGCCGGCGCGCATCCGCGACGACTGCGCCTACGTGATCACCGGCGCCTCCGGCGCCCTCGGCGGGCACGTCGCGCGCTGGCTGGTCCGGCAGGGCGCGCGGCACCTGATCCTCGTCAGCCGCTCCGCGCCGAAGCTGGACGACCTCGACGCCGACATCCGCATCGTCAACGCCGACGTCGCCGATGCAGACTCGCTCGCGGCCGTCTTCGACTCCGCGCTGCCGATCAAAGGAATCATCCACGCCGCGGGCGTGCTCGACGACGCGCTGCTGCACGCCATGACCCGCGAGCACTTCCAGCGCGCGTTCGCGCCGAAGGTCGCCGGCTCCTGGAATCTCCACAATCGCAGCCTCGGGCTCGACCTCGACTTCTTCGTCTGCTTCTCGTCCGCCGCGTCGCTCCTCGGCTCGGCCGGACAGGCGAACTACGCCGCCGCCAACGCTTTCATGGACGCGCTCATGCACCACCGCCGCGCCCTCGGCCTGCCCGGCGTGTCGATCAACTGGAGCGCCTGGGCCGACGGCGGAATGGCTGCGAACAGCGCGGAGCGCATGACGTCGTTCGGCATCGAGCTGATCGATCCTCAGGCCGGCCTCGACACCCTCGGACGTCTGTTGCAGCACGACGACGCGCAGGTCGGCGTCATTCCGGCCGACTGGTCGAAGCTGCTGCCGTCGATGTTCGATCAGCCGCCGCCGTTCTTCTCCCGCCTGGTCGCGCCGAGGAGCGAGCCGGCGCCCGCGGGCATCCTCCCGTTGCTCGAACAAACGCCGCGGGAGGGACGGCGGCAGCGCCTGGAGAGCTATCTCCGCCAGCTCGTCGTAGCCGTCGCCGGTCGCAACGTGTTCGCGGAGACCTCCGACGACGCGAACTTTTTCGAGCTCGGGATGGACTCTCTGATGGCGCTCGATCTCCGCAACCGCCTGCAGACGGACCTCGATCGATCGCTGCCGTCGACGGTGGCCCTGCAATATCCGGGCGTTCGCGATCTCGTCGATTACCTGATCGCGGTCGTGCTTCCGGCCGAACTGTTCGCCTGAGCCGGACCGGTCTCGAACTTCCGTTCGAGCGCGCGCTGCATCGCGCCGCCGAGGTCGGCGGCGACGGAGCGAATCTCCTCTTCCATCTCCGGCGAGAGCCGCGCGTATTCGGCGTCGTTGAAAATGTACGCACCGTCCTGACGGATGATGCCGCGCGGCGCGACCTTCGGGACCGGCTTCTGCGAGATCCGCGCGTGCGCGGCGAGGTACAGCGTCCGCTGCGGCGACAGCCACAGGTGCAGCCGGAGCATGCGGGCGTGCTCGCGCTCGTCCAGCTCGGGCGGCACGTAGGCCTGATAGAGCACGCGCTCGCTCCCATGAAAGAGCAGTCCCTTGACGAACCCGGTCCGGAGCTTGTCCGGCACCCGGCCGCTTTCGCCGACGCCGAGGGCCTCGCGGGCTTCGTCGACGCTGTCGAAGCGGGCAGCGATCACGTGGGTACTGCGCGCGCTCGACGCGAGCTTCACCACCAGGTTCGGCCATCGCGGCCCGTGATCGTCGAGCGGAAAGACGAAGTCGTCGTGCGTCGCCGGCAGCGCGACCAGCGTTCCGGGCATCTCCTCGCGAATGGCATGCTCCAGCCACTGCCACGAGTACCACTTGTCATCGAGGTAGCGGACCGCCGGCGACATGAGCCCCGAATGGATGACGTAGAGCGTCTCCGGCTCGATCGGATCGGGCAGCGCGAACATGCGGCGCGGACACTCGGGGAACTGCAGCGGGCAGTTGTGCGGAACGATCGGGATCCCCAGGGCGTGGGAGGCCCGCTCGAACTCCTCGATGTAGACCGCGTGCCAGCGGAATGCGATCGGCACGATCTTCCGGTATCCCTCAGACGGCGCCGACTCGAAGATCCGCCAGAACATCGGGTCGAACGTCTCCGCGTACATCTCGCGGCGGCGCGGATAGATCGACGGGCCGCGGTTGATCTCGATGACGTGGTACTTGCCGTTGTGCCGGATCAGGTCGACGCCGACGATCGTCCCGGCCGTGGTGTTGATCGCCGGATCGTGCCAGTACGACAGATAGCGCCGGTTCTGCGGCAGCGGATCGGTCGCGTGCAGCAGCGCCAGCTCGGCGTTGCCGATGTCCGGCGCCCAGCGGCGCGTGCGGATGCTCTCGACGAGGTCGTAGGCGACCCGGGCGAAATGGTCCGGAATGCGCGCCGCGGGCTGGTCGCCCCAGCGGCTGATGCGGGCCAGCGGCTGCTGGCAGAACAGCTTGTCGAAGAAGTAATACGACTTGCTTCCGAAGGCCAGCCGGCGGACCAACGAAGCGGACCCATTTCGCGCCGTCATTCAATCAAGGACAATAGCGCGCTTTCCGCATGAAAAGAACCGACTCCGATCGCTGGCTCGCCTACACGAGCGTCGCTGCCGACCACCAGACGAACGTCTTCTGCATCCCGTTCGCCGGCGGAGGCGCGTCGTTCTATCGCGCCTGGCGCCCGTTCGTGCCGCCGTCGATCGCCCTCTGCCCGCTGCAGCCGCCGGGACGCGAGGAGCGTTTCATGGAGACGCCGCTCGACTCGATGGCGTCGCTCGTCCTCGGCGCCGCCGATGCGCTGGCGCCGCATCTGTCGAGGCCTTATGCGCTCTTCGGCCACAGCATGGGCGGCCTGGCCTGCTTCGAGCTCGTCCATCTGCTGAAGGAGCGTGGCGCGCCGCTGCCAACTCATCTCTTCGTCTCCGGCGCGCCGGCACCGCAGCTCGCTTCGCTCATCCCGCCGGTCTATGACCTTCCGCGGGAGCAGCTCCTCGAGGCAATACAGCGATACGGCGGCCTGCCGGAGGAAGTCCTGCGCAGCAAGGAGCTACTCGACCTGCTGATCCCGCGGCTGCGCGCTGATTTCGCCGTCACCGGGACGTACGAATACGCCTCGCGCCCGCCGCTCGACCTGCCCATCACCGCGTTCGCGGGCTCGGACGATCAGATCGTGACGCCGTCGATCGTCGACGGCTGGCGCGAGCAGACCACCTCGGCGTTCCGGCTGGAGCTCTACGACGGCGGCCATTTCTTTCTGACCCGGCACGCGCGTGAAATCGTCTTGAAGCTCTCCCGCGCGCTGGCATAAGGTGGGGTCAATGGCCTACGTCGTGGCAGTCAGCGGAATCTCCGGCGCGGGCAAATCGAGCGTCATCCGTCGCACCGCGGAGCTCCTCGGAACCTCATCCGTCCTCTACTTCGACGACTACGCGGCCTCGTCGACCTATCCGCCCGACCTGAAGGACTGGGTCGAGCGCGGCGCGAATGTCGACGAGTTTCAGACCCCGCAACTGGCGGCCGATCTGCGGTCGTTGCGGGAAAGCTCGAATGAGGTGGTGCTGGTCGAGGAGCCGTTCGGGACGATGCGCCGTGAGATGGCGGGCCTCATCGACCTCGCGATCTACCTCGATGTGCCAGCCGACGTTCTGCTCGCGCGGCGGCTCATGCGGCGGATCGAGGAACAGCGCGACTCCGCGGAGCTGGTCGAGCGGCTGGAGCACGACATGCGGCACCACCTCGCCGTCGGCCGTGACCTCGACGCCCTCGGCTCGGCAGAGCTCAGGAAAGCCGCCGACGTCGTCGTCGATGCGACCAGCAGCGTCGACGAGATCGCCGGGCGTGTGGCCGCCGAGATCAGGCAGCGCCGGTGAACAGCACCATCTGCGCTTCCCCCGACACGCGCAGGTGAAGCAGGCCCGCGAGTCCCGCCGCACCGGTCGCGCTGACGCGATCGCCGGCCGCCTGCTGCGCCTCCCTCAACTCTTCCTCGGACACCACGACCGGAAAGCCGCCGCTGCTCTGCATCCCGCGCACGACCGCCGCCCAGTCGTATGTCTCGTCGTCGAGGATGCCCGTGGCGATGCTGCGGCCGGGCGTTTCCCACGGCCACATGAACTCCGCGCGACGCGCGATCGCGCGATCGAGGCCGTGGCGCTCGACGAGCTCCCACGCCCGCTGCAGCGGCGCGACGGCGCCCGTCTGCACCGCGTGAATGCGCGGCAGCCGCGGGATGACTCCGGCCGCGCGAGCCTCTTCGAGTCCGGCGATACACGCGCTGGCGAGCGCGCCGCCGCCGGTCTGGATGAAGAGCCGGTCGACGGTCATGCCGGCGGCGGCGAGCTGCGACGCGATCTCCCACCCGAGGGTCTGGCCGCCCTCGATGACCAGCCCGTTCTCACTCCCCTGACACGTGAACGGCAGCGCGCCCGCCGCTACAGCCTCCCGAAACCGGAGGTACGCGGGATCGCCCGCCTCCCCGCCGCTGCGCTCGCAGCGGGTGACGTGCGCACCGAGCGTTTCGAGCCGCGCGATGATCGCCGGCGGCGCGTCGTCCGGCAGGAAGACGTCGAGCGGACGTTCCGCCGCGCGGGCGATGACGGCGGCGCCGAGGGCGGCGTTGCCGCAACTGGCGATGGCCAATCGCGAGTCGGCGAGCGATGGATCGAGCCGCTCGGCGATGCGCAGCCAGATCATCAGTCCCATGAGGTGCCGCGCCTTGTGCGAGCCGGCGACGTTCGCGGTCTCGTCCTTGATGCTGATGGAGCCGCGGCGGAGCGGCGTCTCGACGAACCCACGGCCGTCGACCGCCGCCACGCGCGCGTCGAGCTCGCGCACGAGGGCGATGAATTCCGCGTCGGACATGCCCAGGGCCGCCGCGGTGTGCCACGCGTGCGTCAGACGCCGGTAACGGATGAACGGATTCGGCTCGGGGTCGGAGAACGAAGCCGCGTCGACCTCCTTCAGCCGCCGCACGAGAATGTGGTCGCGGCCGTCCCCGTTCCGTGGACAACGAAACGGCCGCGGTTCGAGCGGCGGCGCGACATAGTCACACCCGCTGCAGGCGATCGACGTGATCATTTCGTTATCATCGCACCGTGTCCTGGACGATCGGCCGCGACGAGACGCACGTGTGGCTCGCGGCCACGGACGTTCCCACGGGATTGCTCGCCCACGCGGCCACGCTTCTCGATGAGGAGGAGAGCCGGCGCGTGGCCGCGTTCCGGTTCGAATCCGATCGCCGCCTCTCCCTCATCGCCCGCGCCGCACTCCGCACCCTCCTCGGCCGTTACCTCGGCCGCGACCCCCGCACGCTCCGCTTCGTCGCCGGCCCCCAGGGCAAACCGGCCCTGACGACGGGCGACCTGGAGTTCAATGTCAGCCACTCCGGCGGCCACGTCGCCGTGGCCATCTCCGGAGACGCTGCGGTCGGCGTGGACATCGAGGCCGTGCGCGCGACCCGCGACATCGTCCACCTCGCGGAGCGTTTCTTCTCTGCCCACGAGGCGGAGAGCGTTCGCACCGCCACCGAAGCCCAGCGTGCCGAGCGCTTCTTCGCCTACTGGACGGCGAAGGAATCGGTCATCAAAGCAGTCGGCGGCGGCCTGTTCGTCGACCTGCGGTCGTTCGAGACCGACCCCCGCCCCGGCCAGGCAACGCGCGTCCGGAACCTCACCAGCGACCCGCGCCTCGACGGCTGGAACGTCTTTACGATCCCGAGCGGGATCGAGGCGGTGCACCTCGCACTCGCCTCGCAAGGGACGGAGATGCCGCGGGTGGGGGAACTGGATCTGTCGCCCGTCGAGTGAATGTCCTACGTACCTGTGGAGCGGCAAATCCCCGACGCACCTCCCCATCCGGAATTGCTCCGGCCGATGTCCCCCCAGCCGCATCTCTCGCGCGTCGAGTGAATGTCCCTACGTACCTGTGGAGCGGCGGCCGCTCTCGGCCGCCGTTGGTTCTTCTGCAGGCG
>DATLOL010000068.1:0-2261 GCA_035536275.1 Thermoanaerobaculia bacterium | reverse complement strand
GAGGATCTGAGCATCGCCGCGCTGTCGCGTCCCGCGCGGCAGGTTGGCGGCGATTACCACGCCTTCTTCACCCGGGACGGCATCGTCACCGCGCTGGTCGCCGATGTGGCCGGCAAGTCGATGCCCGCCGCACTGCTCGTGTCCGCTCTCCACGCCGTTCTGCAGCTCCTTTTCGCCGAAGGACGCGAGCTCGGCGAGATCGCCACGGAGCTCAACCGTCACATCCACAACTGGTCCGCCGAGAACAAGTTCATCACCATGATCATGGTCTCGATCGATCGCGAGAACGAGACGATCCAGTACGTCAACGCCGGTCACAACCCCGGCTACCTCATCATCGGCGACCGTCTCGAACAGCTCCGCTCGCACGGACTCCCCATCGGCATCCTCGGCAATTCGCGCTATCACGCCCAAACCCGTCCGTTCCCCGCGGGCTCGTACGCCGTGCTCTACAGCGACGGCATCACCGAGGCGGAGGACGTCGCGGACGAGGAGTTCGGGAACGAGCGCCTCGAGGCGATCCTCACCGAGCACACTGGAGAATCGGCCGAGCTGATCCGCGATCAGATCGCCGACGCCGTGGATGCGTTCGTCGGCGAGGCGCCCCAGAAAGACGACGAAACGCTGGTCATCGTTCAGCGCGCCTGAGGCGATTCCAAGTGGAGCGGAGGCCGCTTCGGCCGCCGGGGTCGCTTCGCTTAGGCGGCCGAGAGCGCTCGCCGCTCCACAGGACCATACCTTGCACAGTCTCCGTGCATGAGACACACAGCATTCGCCGTGCTTTTGCTGGCGCTGTTCATCCCCGTGAACGCGTCCGCACTGCAGGCAGACGATCTGGTGGCAATCGCGGCGATGCCGCTCGCCGTAGCGGCCGTGTCCGAGCTGACGGACGTGCCGGCGAACGAGTTGATCGACCTCGTTGCCACCCTCAATCAGGCGCAGGTTCCTGCGCCGCAGTTCATCGAAGTCGTGCGGTACGCACCCGTGGCGCTCGTCGACACGAGCCAGCCTTTCGTACCGTACATCACCAGCCAGGTCGAACAGGGCGTGCGCGGTGAGGCGCTCGCGCTGGCGATCGAGGATCGCATCGAGACATACGACGGTGCGGACACGATCGACGTCGTGCACGCGCCGCGCGTGGTCGTGGTCGACCAATACTTTTATCCCGAGGTCGTGGTGACGCGGTTCCAGCCGGTGGTGGTGGATCCGTTGTCGCTCGTGGCCATGCCCCTCGCGGTGGCCGCGGCCTCGGCGATCACGGACGTGCCGGCCTCGGAGCTCGCCAGCCTGGTCGCGCTGCTGAATCAGGCGCGTGTGCCGCCGCGACAGTTCGTGGAGATCGTGCGCTACTCGCCGGTCGCTCTCGTCGATCGCGATCCCGCGTTCCTCACCTTCGTGACCACGCAGGTCAGCGACGGCAGCCGCGGCATCACGCTCGCCCGGCTGATCGACGACCGCTACGAGTCCCTCGGACTCGCGAACGTCAACGTCATCGATCCGCCGCTGATCACGGACGTGATCATCCCGCCGGTCGTGACCACGCGCATCGCCGAGAGGAGAAGCCACCCGCATGGCGGCCCGCCGGGACAGCTCAAGAAGCAGCTCGGACTGCAGACCGGCGCGGAAGTCGTGCACGGCTCGCATCCCGGCAAGGGGAAGGCGAAGGCGCAGCGTGCCGATGTGCGCGTGACCGAACGTACGGTCGCGAAATCGAATCGCGGCGGCGGCGGGAAGGGCAAGAGCCGCAAGGCCGAACGCGTGTCGCGTCCCGAGCGTCAGGTCACGCACGCGCCGCGTGTGGAGCAAGTGCACAAAGCGCCGAAGGCGCCGAAGGCATCGAGCGGCAACGACGGCGGTGGCAAGCCGGCGAAGGCCGGCGGCGGCAAAGCCCAGGGCAACTCCGGCAACGGCAAAGGGAAAGGAAAGGGATAAACGATGATCGCTCGACTCACCATGATCCTCGTTCTGGCGTGCGCGCTGGCCGCGTGCAGCAACGAGCCGAAGACGACGGCCGCGGCGGGCGGGGCAGCCGATCCGCCCGCGGTGACGCAGGCACAGGACCTCACGCCCGAGCAGCTCGGCGAGCTCGGCGCGCGCATTTCGAAGAACGCGTCGCAGGCGAAGCAGATCCTCAGCGAGCACGGTCTCGACGAGAAGAGCTTCGAGCAGAAGATCCGCAAGGTCACCGAGGACCCGGAGGCGTCGAAGCGCTACGCGGCGGCGTTCGAGAAAACGAAGGCTCAGGCCTGAGGCGGTGGAGC
>DATLOL010000067.1:0-18240 GCA_035536275.1 Thermoanaerobaculia bacterium | reverse complement strand
AAGGCGCGCGCGCTCAGTGCCTCGCCTTCTTCACCTCTTCCGTCAGCGCGGGCAGGATCTGGAAGAGGTCCCCCACCACGCCCAGGTCCGCGATGCGGAAGATGGGGGCTTCGGGGTCTTTGTTGATGGCTACGATGTGCTTCGACGACGACATGCCGGCGAGGTGCTGGATGGCGCCGGAGACGCCCGCGGCGATGTAGAGGTTGGGGCTGACGACGCGGCCGGTCTGGCCGACCTGGTGCTGGTGGTCGATCCAGCCCGCGTCGACGGTCGCGCGTGACGCGCCGACGGCGCCGCCGATGGCGTGCGCGAGGTCGCGGATGTACGAGAAGTTCGCCGCTTCCTTCAGACCGCGTCCGCCGCTGATGATGATGTCCGCCTCGGCGATGGACAGCTCGCCCGCCTCGGGCGTCTTCGTCTCCACGACCTTGACGCGATCGCTCGCGTCCGCGGTCACGTTCACCACTTCCGCCGCCCCGCCCCCCGTTTCCTCGGGCGGGAACGCGTTCGGGCGGGTGGTGGCGATCGCGGGAGTGCTGATCACGTCGACGGTCGCGAAGGCCTTGCCCGAGTACACGGGACGGCGCGCGCGCAGCTTGCCGTCGGTCCACTCCAGGCGATCGACGTCCGAGGCCACGCCGGCGTTGAGACGGGCGGCCAGTCGCGGCGCGAGATCGCGGCCGTTCGACGTGCCGGGCAGCAGCAGGACGGACGGCTGGACGTCCTTCACCACCTGCTCCACGGCGGTGGTGAACGCTTCCGTCGTGTACGCGGGAAGCGAGGCGACGTAGACCTTCTTCGCGCCGAAGCGGCCCGCTTCTTCCGCGACCGCCGCGTCGCTCGCGAACGCGACGCAGTCGCCGCCCGCGGCCTCGGCCAGCTTGCGGCCGATGGACAGTGCTTCCCGGGAAGTCTTCTTCAGCTTCCCGTCTTTGAGCTCGGTGAAAACCAGAACACCAGGCATGGAGATCTCCTAGAGAGCCTTCGCTTGTTCGCGGATGTACTTGAGGATTTCCTGGGCCGCGGCGGCGGGATCGGCGCCGTCGATCTTGCGTCCGCCGCTCTTCTCGGCGGGCAGCTCCAGCGACGCGATGACCACGCGCTGCTTGAAGACGTCGCCCTCGTCGAGGCCGAGGTCGGCGACCGACTTCACGTCGATGGTGACCTTCTTCGCGGCCATGATGCCTTTCAGCGATGCGTAGCGCGGCTCGTTGAGGCCCTTCTGCGCGGTGACGACGGCCGGCGTCGGCGCCTCGAGCACTTCCTCGGCGCCTTCGATCTCGCGATGAGCGGTGAGCTTCCCGTCGCCGACTTCGAGGTGCGTCACGACGTTGACCTGCGGATAGCCGAGGAGCTCGGCGACCATGGGGCCGACCAGGCCGTTGTCGGTGCCGACGCCCTGCTTGCCGAAGAGGACGAGGTCGTGGGGGATGGTCTTGATTGCGGCCGCGAGGACTTTGGCGATGCCGAGGGCATCGGCGTCGGCGACGTCGCCCTTGACGTGCACGGCCTTGGTGGCGCCGCGGGCCAGGGCCTCGCGGAGCGCCTGCTGCGCGCGGTCGGGGCCGAAGGTGACGACGGTGACGTCGCCGGGCGACTTCTCTTTCAGGCGGATCGCCTCTTCGAGCGCGAATTCGTCATACGGCGAGACGATGAACTTCAGCCCCGTCTCGTCGACTTTCGTGCCGGTGACTTTGATGCGGGATTCGGTATCGGGTACGTGGGAAATGCAGACGACGGAGTTCAAGGGGAAACCTCCAAAGGTGTGGCCCGGGCGGGCCGGCGCGGCATTCTATGAGCGGAGGCACGCAAATCGCAAACGGGTCCGGGGCAAGCACGGGTAACCCTGACAAGCTAGAGACGGAGGACGGCATGTCGATGGCGAGGCCGCACGAGACGGACGGCAACACGAACGGGCGACGGCAGTTCCGCACGCTGGATTTCAAGCGTGCCAAGAGTCCGTACAACGGGAACGCAAACGGCCGCAACGTGGCCAAGACCGTTCCTCCGGAGGCGACGAACGCGGAGAGCTTCTATTACCTGAAGCAGATGAACTCCCGCACCCCGATGGTCATCATGATGACCGACGGCGAAGAGATCCGCGGCTGGATCGAGTGGTACGACAAGAACTGCCTGAAGGTGAACCGCGAAGGCGCGCCGAACCTCCTCATTCAGAAGCACTGCATCAAATACCTCTTCAAGCAAGAAGACCTCGCGCAGTAGCTGTTACTGGTTGCTGGTTGCTGGTAAAGGGCCAGTTCCCGCGAAAAGGCACGAGCAACCAGTAACCAGCAACCAGTTAACATCTCCCGTGTGAAGCCGCTCGCCATCACCATCGGCGACCCGGCCGGGATCGGACCGGAAATCGTGGAGAAGGCGCTCGCGCGCCTGAACGTGCCGGCGCGGGTGTTCGGTTCGGTGCCGCGCGACGTGCGGCATGGCGAGATCCGCGCGGACTACGGCCGCATCGCCCTGGAGGCGATCGGCGCCGCGGTCGAGGCGGTGGAGCGCGGCGAGTGCTCGGCGCTGGTGACTGCGCCGATTCACAAGCAGGCCATCGCTCTCGCGGGCTCGCCTTTCCCGGGACACACCGAGCTGCTCGCCGCGCACGCGGGACTGGAGCGCTACGGGTACGACTACGCGATGTACTTCGACTCGCCGCGGCTGCGCACGGTGCTGCTCAGCGTGCACGTGCCGCTGCGCGAGGCGCTGGCCGGCATCGACGCGAAAACGATCGCCGCACTGGCAGCGCTGACGAGTCGCGAGCACGCGAAGCTGCACGGCGCAGTGCCGCGCATCGCCGTCGCGGGAGTGAATCCGCACGCCGGCGAAGGCGGCCGGTTCGGCGACGAGGAGCTCGTGATCTCCCGCGGCGTCGAGCTGGCGCGGGCCGAGGGCCTCGAAGTCAGCGGACCGCACCCTCCGGACACGGTGTTTCTCGCGGCGTCGAACGGCAGGTACGATGTGGTCATGGCGATGTACCACGATCAGGGACTGATCCCCGTGAAGACGCTCGCCTTCGACCAGTCGGTGAACGTCACCCTGGGCCTGCCCTGGCTGCGGGTGTCCGTCGATCACGGCACGGCCTTCGACATCGCCGGCAAAGGCGTCGCCGACGCGGCGCCGATGGAGTACGCCATTCGCTGGGCCTCGGAGCACGTGCGATGAACAAGTGGGCCGTGCGCATCTTCGGCCTGGTGCTGCTGCTCCTGTTCGCGCTGGTGTTCGCGCAACTGCGGGCGAGCCTGACCAAGCTGCAGCGCGAGCAGCAGGAACAGCGGGCGCGGTGAAGCGCCGTCTCGCCACGCTGGCCCTCCTCGCCACCGCCGCCGCGTGGGGGGCGACGTTCACGATGGTGAAGAACGTCATCGCGAAGATGGCGCCCGAGGCGTTCATCTTCTGGCGGTTCCTGGTGGCGGCGGTGGTTCTCCTCGGCGTGGTGTTCCTGCGGCGGAGGTGGCGGCGGGGTTCGGCGATGAACGGGACCAATGGGACTTATGGGACCTATGAGTCCCATTCGTCCCATAGGTCCCATGAGTCCCATGCGTCGCTGCTGCCTGGCGTCATCCTCGGGCTGCTCATCTTCGGCGCTTACTGGACGCAGACACGGGGGCTGATGACCATCTCCCCTTCGCGCTCCGCGTTTCTCACGGGCCTGTATGTCGTACTCGTGCCGTTTCTGCAGGGGAAGGTGAAGCGGAACGCGTGGATCGCGGCGGGACTGGCGCTCCTCGGCACGATTGTTCTGGTGGGAAAGCCCCAGGGATCTGCGGCAATTGGCGACGCCCTGACCATCGCCTGCGCGCTCTTCTCCGCGTTTCACGTCGTCTACGCCGCGCGGTTTACGACGCAGGACACCGCGACCGGTCTGGCCGCGATTCAGGTCGCGTTCGTGGCCCTCGCCGCGGCGCCGTTCGCGGCTTTCTCGCCGCCGGTCGCGTGGAGCGCGTCGATCGTGAGCGTGATTCTCTTCACGGCCATCGTCACCACCGCACTCGCATTCGCGGCGCTGATGTGGGGACAGGCCCACGTGAGCGCGACCGAGGCGGCGGTGATCCTGTCGTTCGAGCCGGTGGCCGCGGCGATCACGTCCATCGCGTTCTACGGCGAGCCGATGACGGCGGCGTTCCTCATCGGCGCGGCGCTCATCCTCGCCGCGATGCTGCTCTCGCAGCTATGATGCGGGCGACACGTCCATGCCCCGCATTCTGGTCACCAACGACGACGGTATCTACAGCGAAGGTCTGCGCAAGCTCGCCGCGGCGTGCCGCGAGCACGGCGACGTGACCATCGTCGCGCCGGACCGCGAACAGAGCGCCGCGTCGCACGCGCTGACCCTCAATCGACCGCTCCGCCTCCTCCAGATCGAGGAGAAAGAGTGGATCGTCGACGGCACGCCGACGGACTGCGTCAACCTGGCCATCCTCAAGCTGATGAAGGACGCCCGTCCGGACCTCATCGTCTCGGGCATCAACTTCGGGCCGAACCTCGGCGACGACGTCACCTACTCCGGCACGATCTCCGCGGCCTTCGAGGGCGCGCTGCTGAACATCCCCTCGATCGCGTTCTCGGCGCTCGTCGGCGAGCACTTCTCGTTCGATCGCTGCGCGGAGTTCGCGGGAGAGCTGACCCGCGTCGCGTTGCAGGAGCACAACGATCCGCGGGTCATCCTCAACGTGAACTTTCCGCTGGGCGAGTTCGCGGGCGTGCGCATCACGACCCTCGGCCAGCGTGTGTACGCCGAGGGGGTGATCGAGCGCAAGGACCCGCGGGGGAGGAGCTACTACTGGATCGGCGGGGAGCCGCCAGTGTGGCATCCCGGCGAAGGGACGGACTTTGACGCCGTGCAGAGCGGCTTCATCTCCATCACGCCGCTGCATCTCGACCTCACCGATCACCGCGCCATTCCGCGCCTCAAACCGCTCGAGGAGACGCTTGGCCACTTCGCCGCGAAAAGATGACGAGCGCGAGCTCGCCCACCAGCGCGCGCTGATGGTGGACCGCCACGTCGCCGCGCGCGGCGTGCACGACGAGCGGGTCCTGCAGGCCATGCGCGAGGTGCCGCGACACCGGTTCGTCCCGCAGGTGGTGGTAGCGAAGGCGTACGGCCCCGGCGCGCTGCCCATCGGGTCGAAACAGACCATCTCCCAGCCCTACATCGTGGCCCGCATGATCGAGCTGCTGGAGCTGACCGGGAAAGAGAAGGTGCTGGAGATTGGCACGGGGACTGGATACCAGGCGACGGTACTTTCGAAACTGTGTGCGAGAGTCTTCACCATCGAACGGCACAACGAGCTGGCACTGCGCGCGGCGGAGCTCTTCCGCGAGCTGAAGGTGCACAACGCCTCGGTGAAGGTGTTCGACGGGACGTACGGCTGGAGCGACCAGGCACCGTTCGACCGGATCATCGTCGCGGCCGCGGCGCCGCAGGTGCCGGAGCCGCTGGTGCAGCAGCTCGCACGCACCGGACGGATGATCATCCCGGTCGGACCGGCCGGCAATCAGCGGCTCGCGCGTGTGATCCGCGTCGGCACGGGCGTCAAGATCGAGGATTGCGGCAGCGCGGAGTTCGTGCCCCTGGTCGGAAAGTTCGGCTGGAAAGAGTAGCGCTTCGCGCCAGTGCTGAGTGCTGGGTGCTGAGTGCTGAGAAGCTCTCGGCCGCCTTTCGCGAGACCGGGCCGGGTGGCACTCAGCACTCAGCACTCAGCACTCAGCACTGCGGCGGAGCTGCGCCATGAAAGTCCGGCCGCTGCTCTACCTGACCGCGTTCGTCGCGGCCATCCTCGGCGCGACGGCCTCGTATCTCGCCCTCTCCGTGCCGAACGACCTGCGCGCGGACGCGCTGCTCAAGCAGGCGCGCAAGGACCTCACCGACGGGAACGACGCCCAGGCCCACGAGTCGCTGTCGAAGATCGTCCTGCAGTATCCGCGGACCGATGCGGCCGGGGCAGCCACGGTCGCGCTGTCGTCGATGTCGAAGAAAGACCGCGAAGAGCTCGCGCGCGCGATCACGCTCCTGCGCACGCAGAACGAGGAGCAGACCAGGCTGATCGCCAATCTGCAGCGGACGGTCACGGACGTGAAGAACGCGCCGTCGAAGGTGGTCACGGTGCAGGCGCCGGCGCCGCAGCCGGCCGCGAAAAAGGTCACGCCCGCGAAGAAGACTCCGCCGAAAAAGAAGACGCCGCCGAAGAAGCGACGGCGCCGGTAAGGCTATACAATCCGCGCACATATGAAGGAACAGCGGCACCTGCGCATCCACGGCAAAGTCCAGGGAGTCGGCTACCGCTTCTTCGCGACGCGCGTGGCGCGGCGGATGGGCCTGAAGGGCTGGATCCAGAACAATCGCGACGGTTCGGTCGAGGCGCTGGTCGAGGGCGAGAAGAAATCGATCGACGAGTGGATCGAGGAGATCCGCGAAGGCCCGCGCTACGCCGAGGTCACCCGCATCGATCAGGAGTCGAAGGACTTCTCGGGCAAGCTCCCCGACTTCGACGTGAAATTCTGATGAAGACGGAACAGCTTCACGACTTCCTTCGCGACGTTCCGGACTTCCCCAAACCGGGCATTCTCTTCAAAGACATCACCCCGCTGCTGCGATCGCCGGAGGCGTTGCGCGCAGCCTGCGAGGGACTGGCGGCGCCGTTTCGCAACGACGGCGTGACCGTGGTCGCGGGCATCGAGTCGCGCGGCTTCATCTTCGGCAGCATCGTCGCCCAGAACCTCGGCGCCGGCTTCGTCCCCATCCGCAAGCCGGGCAAGCTCCCCTGGACGACGCGCAGGCACGAGTACGTGCTCGAGTACGGCAGCGGCACGCTGGAGATCCACGACGACGCACTGACGAGCGACGACCGGGTGCTGGTCATCGACGACGTGCTGGCCACTGGCGGCACGCTTGCAGCGGCGACCCATCTCGTCCGAGGCTTCGAGGCGAAGATCGTCGGGGCCGCGACGGTGGTCGAGCTGAGCTTCCTCAACGGCCGCGCGCAACTCGCGGCGGACATCCCCCTCCACTCGCTGCTGCGATATTAGGAGACCCGCACATGAAGAACATCGGAGAGCTCATCGAGGGACAGACCCTGACCGTGATCGAGCCCGGATGGAGTGTGCGGTCGGCGGCGGAACGAATGGCCGAACGCAACATCGGCGCGGTGGCGGTGGTGGAGGAAGGGACGCTGGCCGGCGTCTTCTCCGAGCGCGACATCATGTCGCGCGTGGTGGCCAAAGGCCTCAACCCCGACTCGACCGAGGTCTCCGACGTGATGTCGCGCGAGCTGGTCGTGGCGGCGCCGACCGAGGATGTGCTCTCGGCGATTCAGAAGATGCACTCCATTGGCTCCCGGCACTTGCCGGTTGTCGACGACGGGAAGCTCGTGGGGATGATCTCGATTCGCGATCTGCTCGAGGTGGATGATCGGGATCAGCGGGCGAAGGCTTCGTTTTTGTCGGAGCTGGTGAGGTATTCGCCGGATTATGAGAGCTGAATGGGACCTATGGGACCTATGGGACGTATGGGACCTATAGGTCCCGCAAGCGCAGCCGCAGCATCGCTGAGCCCGTGCTGACGTGAGTGCCGGGCTCGAGGTCGAAGGCGTCTTCCGGGCTTTGCGTGCCGCCTAGGAGCAGGCAGAGGCGCGCCAGCTCCTTGAACGTGGCGGCGCTGGCTTCGATCGTCACTTCTTCGTTCGATGCGCTCACGCTCAGCGGGGAGCGGGCGATGCCTTCCAGGGCCATGATCGCCAGGTCGTAGTTCATTCTTCGTCCTCTCCGCGATAGCGCACGGAGTTGCGCTCGGTCTCGTGCAGCACGACCTCGTACAGCTCGCCGTCATGGATGGCGGGGGCGAGTTGCTGCCAGAAGCAGCGAGCGAGATTTTCCGCGGTAGGGATCACGTCGCGGAGGAAGTCGACGTCCTCGTTGAGGCTCGTGTGATCGACCCGGTCGATGACGCTCGCGCGCATGATGTCCTTGAGGCGTTTGAGATCGATGACCATACCCGTCTCCGGGTCGATGCGGCCCTTCACGCTCACTTCCAGCGCGTAGTTGTGGCCGTGGCCGCGCGGGTTGTCGCATTTCCCGTAGATTTCGCGGTTCCACGCCGCATCCCGGTTCGGATTGTGCAACCGGTGGGCTGCCGAGAAGGTCAATCGAGCGGTCACGATCATCGCGCGCCATTATGGATGCAAACCACGAGCACCACGTCGTCTGCCATAACGGCGTCTTCCTGCTGCCCGACGACGTCTATCGCACGCTGGCGGACCTGGTCACGAACGGCTTCGTGTACCTCCGGCAGGACGATGAAGTGCTGACCATCTCCACGACGCGCATTACCGGCGGATACCGCCGCCAGCTCAACCTGCGAGTCCGCGCGCCGATGTTCCGCGATGCGAAGAAGCTGGGGATCGTGAACTACAACGAGTCCGTGCGCGTGATGGCGATCAGTTGACGGCGGCGAGAGCCTGCCGCGCTTCCTGTTGCTGCGCGGTGAAGTCCGCACGTACCTTCTGGAACCGCGGCTCGCTGGCGAGATAGCGGAACAGCGGGTTGGCGAGTACGTACGTGGCCGTCGGCTCCTTGCGCTGCGTGGCCTTCTCCAGCGACGACAACACCGCCCCCGTGTCGTTGAGGATCGCGTGTACTTCCGCCGCCGACGTCCACGACGCGTCGCCGGCCTCGGACGTCGCCAGCGCCGACGCGAGCTCCTTCTTCGCTTCCTCCTTCCTCCCGTTCTCCGCGGCGATGTACGCCTTCAGCATCGGATAGCCGTACAGCGGATCGGAGTCGGCCAGGCGCTTCAGCTCCTCCTCTGCGAGCGTGAGCGTGTGCCGCAGCACGTACATGCGGCCGGTTTTCAGCGCGAGCGCGGGGCTTCCGGCGCCGTTGGCCGTGACGTCGTAGTACTTGTCGGCGGCGACGCCGAGGCGTCCGGCGGCGGCGAGGAGATCGGGGTCGTGGGCTTCGACCTGGAGCGCCGGCAGTCGCTTCAGGCGCGCCAGAGTAGCGTTGAACTTCGGCGTGTCGTTCGCGGAGATCGCGTAGCGCGCGACGACGTTCAGCGCCTCGATGTCATTCGGCGCGCGGTCGAGGACCATGTCGTAGAACGAGAAGGCCTGCTGCAGCTCGCCGCGGGCAAGGCTCGTGCGCGCCACGCGGCGCGCGGCGTCGACGTTGCGAGGATCGAGCGCCGCCACCTGCTTCGCCGCCGCCAGCGCCTCGTCTTCCCTGCCGGCGTCGGCGTAGAACTGCATGGCCATCATGTGCGCGGGCAGGAACTGCGGATCGGAGGCGATGGCGGCGCGCAGTGACGCATCGGCGCGACTGGGATCGTTCATCGACTTCGCGACCACCGCGTCCGCGAACGAGTTCAGCGCGGCCGTGACGGCGTAACTGCGCGGTTGGGCCTTCGCTTCCGCGAGCGCGTGCGCG
Source organism: Thermoanaerobaculia bacterium (assembly GCA_035536275.1). Lineage (GTDB taxonomy): Bacteria > Acidobacteriota > Thermoanaerobaculia > Gp7-AA8 > Gp7-AA8 > QHVT01. The sequence goes on along the minus strand of DATLOL010000067.1, from coordinate 8,814 downwards.
ACGACCGCGCGGATGCCGCTGGCCGTGTCGAGGAGCGCGACCGGTGCGGACGTCGCTTCGGCCGCCGTCGGAATCAGCTCCGGTCCCGTCCCGCCGGCACGCACGCGCGCGGAGATCGAGGCCGTGTCGGGAGCGACCGTGTCGACGATGCGCAGCTCGGGGAACGTGCGCAGGATCTCGATCGCGCCGAGGCGGATGGCATTGGCGCGATCGGCCAGCGCCGGATCGTCGACGACGAACGGCGCAACGTAGACGCTCTTCGGATGCTCCGGCGTTGCGCGATCGGGCCGCTCCGGCGCGGCCGCCGCGACAGCCACGGGCTCGCGTCGATCGCGGCGCACCCACATCACTGCCAGCGCGGCCACGATGACCAAGAGCAGGAGCGCGGCTGCGCCGAGGACGGCGAACATCGTTCTGCGTGACCCCGCTCTCAGCTCCACGGCCTCGGCCACGCTGGCCGCCTCGGCCTCCGCCTGCAGTGACTCGGTCGACGGCGTCGCCTCGATGTACGTCGGCTGGTGGGGCTCCGGCGCAACGATCGTGTACAGCTTCATGCCGCCCTTTGCGCCGGCGTCGCGCATGCGCACGTTGCCGCGCCCTTCCTTCACGAACTCCTCGGAGATGAAGAGCGTGTTCGGCGGGACGTGCTGCAGCGCGGCCAGCGCGCGCTCGACGGCCGGACCGCCCGGCACGCCTTCCTTCATCTCCACTTCGCCCGCGTGCAGGAGCATCCGCACGGCCAACGGCTCGCCGTCCTGATTGCAGTCGAACTCCCCTTTGCGTCCCGCCTCCAGGGCCGCCTCGACGCTGGGCAGCTCCGCGATCATGTTCGCGCCGAACGGATCGATCACCTTGCCGTCGAAGAGGTACACGGACTCGCCGAGGATCTGCTGCATGCGCGCGGCATCGGCGGGATCTTCGCTCGGAGTCTCGGCGACGAAGAGGATCGTGCGCCGCGACTCGACGGCGTCGCTGACGCGCGTGACCACTCTCTTCTCGAGGCTCTGTGCGAACGCAACCGCGTCGCCGTCCGACTTCTCGATGGCCTCGACGACCGCGCGGGCACTCTGCAGCCGCTGGAAGGGATCCTTGAAGAGACAGCCGCCCATGACGCGCATCACCGCGACATCGATCTGCGGATTGAGCGCGCGTGGCGACGGCGGCTGCGCCTCGACGATGGCGCGGGCGATGTCCGGCGCGGCGCCGCCGGCGAACGGCACGCGGCCGGTGGCCATCTCATAAAAGACGACGCCGAGGGAGAAGACGTCCGTGCGCTCGTCGGCGGTGGCGTTTGCGATCTGCTCGGGCGCGAGATACGCGACCGCGCGCGGATCGCTCCCCTTCTGCTGATACGCGTTCGACGCGTTCTCGCGCCGCAGCAGGTTGCCGATGTTCAGTCCCGCGATCTTGACCTGCCCTTCCGGCGTCACGAGCACGGAATCGCCGGCGATGTTGCCGTGGACGATCGACTTCGCGTGCAGATACTTCACGACCGCGGCGAGCTGGTAGGCGATGCGGAAAAACTCGGCGCGATCGACCGGCTTTCCACCGAGCTTCTGCGCGATGGTCTGTCCCTCGACCACCTCCATCACCATCAGCAGGTTGTCGCCCTCGGGCACGATCTCCAGGATCGGTACGAGGAACGTGTGGTACAGCGCCGCCGAGACGCGCACGTCACGAATGAGGGCGTCGCGCTTGGCCTGTTCCTTCGGGAGCTGGCGGGTCAGGAGCTTCACGGCGACGCGCTTGCCGTTGCGCGTGTCTTCGGCGAGCCAGACCGAGGAGCCGACACGCTCCCCGATGGTGAAGGGACCTGCGACCGGGGTGGACATATATGCCGCGATTATAGGTGCTGGGTGGGGGGGTGAAGGCGTGGCGGGCGTCACGACTTACCGGCGGCCGGGAGCGGCCGCCGCTCCACAGGTGTAGCGAGACACGTAACTTGTGGAGCGGCGGCCGCTCTCGGCCGCCGGGTCTTACGCGATGTGCACGAGGTCCGCGCCGGCTTCCACGGTCTGCCCGGCCTCCACGAAGAGCTGGTCCACCGTGCCGTCCGCGGGGGCGGTGATCTCGTTCTCCATCTTCATGGCCTCCAGGATGAGCAGGCCCGCGCCTTTGCGGACCGCGTCGCCCTGGTTGACGAGCACGCGCACGACGCGCCCGGGCATGAGCGCCTTGACGATGCCGCTCGCGCTCATCTCGTCCTCGCGCCGGCGGCGTTTGGCGGCGAGCGGATCGATGATGTCGACGCGGACCGTCGAGCCGTCGAGCGAGATCTCGTGCGTGTGGCCCTCGCGATGGTGGACGAGCGGGACCTGCGTGCCGTCCTCGAGGCGCAGCGAGCGGACGAAGGGGCCGACGTTGATGAAGTCCGCCTCCAGCCAGCGGTCGCCGAGGCGGACGCGATAGCCGCCGCCGTGACGCTGGACTTCGACTTCCAGCTCGCGATCGCCTTCGCGGGCGATGAACTTCATCGCAGCGCCTCCCGCCGTCCGGCGAGCCGCCACGCGCTGGCCGTGTCTTCGGGCAGCTTCACGTTCTGCGACTCCTCGAAGGCCATGATCGCCGCCGCGGCGATGGCCGCGTCGAGGTCACGTTCATCGGCCGGCCGCTGCGCGAAGTCGATCTCCGGCAGGATGCGGTCGATGTAGCCGGTGTCGAATCGCGCGGCCGCGAAGTCCGCGTTGTTCATGATGAAGGTGAAGAACGGGATCGTGGTCATGATCCCTTCGACGCGGTACTCCGCGAGCGCGCGGCGCATGCGGGCGATCGCTTCCTCGCGTGTGTTGCCGTGGACGATCAGCTTCGAGAGCATCGGGTCGTAGAAGACGGGCACGGTGTAGCCCGCGTAGACGCCCTGATCGTTGCGCACGCCCGGGCCCTGGGGCAGGTTGATGTAGCGGATCAGCCCCGGCGACGGCGCGAACTTGCGCGCCGGATCCTCGGCGTAGATGCGGCACTCGATGGCGTGCCCCTGCAGCCGCAGACTGTCCTGCGTGAAGGAGAGCTTCTCGCCCTGGGCGATGCGCAACTGCTCCTTCACCAGATCGACGCCCCACACCATCTCCGTGACGGGGTGCTCGACCTGGAGGCGCGTGTTCATCTCGAGAAAGTAGAACTGCTTGTCCGGGCCCATCAGGCACTCGATGGTGCCGGTGGAGTAGTAGTTCACGGCCGCCGCCGCCTTCACGGCCATTGCGCCGAGGCGTTCGCGGAGCTCGGCGTCGACGACGGGGGACGGCGCTTCCTCGACGACTTTCTGATGACGGCGCTGGAGCGTGCATTCGCGCTCGCCGACGTGGACGATGTTTCCGTGCTGGTCGCCGACGATCTGCACCTCGATGTGGCGCGGTGACTCGACGTATTTCTCGGCGTAGACGGAGCCGTCGCCGAAGAACGACTCAGCCTCGCTGGTGACGCGCTCGTAGGACGGGCGCAGGTCCTCCTCGCGATCGATGCGGCGCATGCCTTTGCCGCCGCCGCCCGCCGCGGCCTTGATCATGATCGGGAAGCCGGCTTCCTTCGCGAACGCGGCGATCTCGTCGAACGACTTCACCGGATCGATGAGGCCCGGCACGACCGGCACTCCCGCCGCCTGCATCCGCGCCCGGGCCTCGGTCTTCGATCCCATGGCCTCGATCGATTCGGGCGAGGGACCGATGAAGAGCAGGCCGGCGTCGCGGCACGCCCGTGCAAACTCGGCGTTCTCGGCGAGGAAGCCGTAGCCGGGATGGATGGCGTCGGCACCGCTCTTCTTCGCGGCGTCGAGGATGCGGTCGATGCGCAGATAGCTCTCCCGCGACGGCGCGGGACCGATGGGCATGGCCTGATCGGCGTAGACGACGTGCAGCGCGGAGCGGTCCGGCTCGGAGTAAACGGCGACGGTGGGATAGCCCGCTTCGCGGCAGGCGCGGATGACGCGCACGGCGATCTCGCCGCGATTGGCGATGAGGACTTTCATGCCGCCGCGCATTGTAATCGCTGTAGGATTCGCGGCCATGAGCACCGATCAGACTCTGCACGACCAGCGCATGGAGATCCTTTCCGGCGTCGTGAACGCGCTCCTCTCGGAGATCCAGGGCGGCACCGGCGACAAGGATCGCCGCCGTCAGGTGGAGGAGTGGATGCGCGTGCTGGCCGAGAAGTACCCGGAGTTCAAGATCGAGACGGGCCTGCGCGATTACTACCTGGCCGAGGCGCAGCGGCTGCAGGCCGACTTCGAGAAGTCGGCGGAGCTCGCGGATAAGCTCGCCCTCGGGCGCTCGATCGAGTCATTCCTGGACCGCGCCGCCGAATACGACCGCCGCATCGCCGCAAAGTGAGCGAGCTGCGGCGCGTCTGGGACGACAACGCGTCCGCCTGGACGACGGCCGTGCGCGAGCAGCGCATCGAGTCGCGCCGCACCGTGACCGACGCGGCGATCGTGTCCGCGGTGCTCGACACTCAGCCGCGTACGGTGCTGGACCTCGGATGCGGCGAAGGATGGCTGTCGCGCGCTCTGGCTGAACACGGCATTGCGGTGACGGGCGTCGACGCGTCGCTGCCGCTCATTGCTTCTGCGTTGACTCTAGGGCACGCGCGGCATGCCGTGGGTGCGTACGACGCGCTGCCGTTCGCGCGCGCGTTCGACACGATCGTCGCGAACTTCTCGCTCCTCGACGATCACGTGCCCGCCCTCCCGCCGCACCGCCACTTCATCGTGCAGACGCTGCATCCGGCGACCGTCGACCCGCCCCACACCGACGGCTGGCGCACCGCGACCCTCGACGGCTGGACCGACCCCATGCCCTGGTACTTTCGGACAAGGGAGTCGTGGCTGCGCGTGCTGCGCGAGCGCTACGAGGTGGTGGAGGTGGTGGAGCCGAAATGGCCGGACAGCGACGAGCCGGCGTCGGTCATCTTCGTCTGCTCTCCCACTCCCAGGTGACCTCAGCGAAGGAGTCGATCGTACTCGGCGTGGCTGCCGATCCACCCCCAGAGAATGCCGTCGTCAGCGTCTGTGCCGAGGGCGCGGTAGTGGAGGCCGACGCGGATCGACCAATACTTTCCGACGCGCTTCAGTTGCAGGGAAGGATGCCGCGGGTTGGCGACGAGCAACTCGTAGTTCGCTCGCGCGAGACCCTGAATTTCGCGCGGGAGCTCCCGGAACAGGGACCAGAAGTGCGGGCTCGCGTAGTGGTTCAAAACTTCGTGCTTTTCCCGACGCGGTGATCCTCGAGAGCTTCCTCGAAGAACCGGTCGAGCTTCCCCGACTCCGAATCGCGCTCGATCTGGCGATCCCACTCTTGCCAGTCTTTCTCCAGAACCCAGTTCCGCAGTTCCGCGAACTCCGCGGGCGAGAGCTTGCTGATCTCTTCTTCGAGCTCCTGGATCTTCGTCATGGCAGAAGAAAGTCTACGGCAAAACAAAAGGCTCGCCGAAGCGAGCCTGATTTTCTGGTGATGATGGTGCCCAAGGCCGGACTCGAACCGGCACGGATTTCTCCACACGCCCCTCAAACGTGCGCGTCTACCAATTCCGCCACTTGGGCAATCAAAGAACGAGAGATCCTTCGCTTGCGCTCAGGATGAATGGCTAGACGCCATTCACTTCTTGGCAGGCGCCGTGGGCGCCGGTGCTTCACCGGTCATGACCGACCCGCGAGGGCGAGCCTGTAACACCGCCAGGGACATCGAGGTGATGACGAAGGCGATGAAGAAGCCCGTCGTCAGCTTGTGCAGGAGCGTGGTCGCGCCGCGCGCGCCGAACGCCGTCTGCGAGCCGCCACCACCAAAGGCCCCCGCGAGATCCGCACCCTTGCCCTGCTGGACGAGGACGACGAGGATCAGGAAGATACTGATGAGGACGTGGATGATGACGAGAAATACGATCATGGATTCTCCGGTGACGCCTGCCTGTGAACCGGTCAGGGCTGCGGATTCTTCCCCGATTTGGGGCTCGCGTCAAGCGTGGTGAACGACCAGTGGAACGCCGCCGTCTCGGCGGCTGGCCAGGCGGCGTCTCGCCGCCTCTTCGGGCGCAGGCGCGGGACGCCTGCGGGCCAGCCGGCGGGGACGCCGGCGTTCCGGCCGGCGGGACGCCGGCGTTACATTGCCGCGTGGATGGCCAGGAACTTTCGCGAATCGAGGCTGGCGCCGCCGACGAGGAAGCCGTCGATGGTCCCGTTCGCCACCAGATCGTCCACGTTTTCCGGGGTCACGCTGCCGCCGTAGAGGATCGGCGCCTCCGCCAGCGTCTCGGGCCAGAAGCGGCCGAGTGCCTGTCGCACGTCGACGAGCGTCTCCGCCACCATCTCGCCGCTGGCGTTGCGGCCCGTGCCGATCGCCCACACCGGCTCGTACGCGAGAATCACCGTCGTCGCGCCCTGCAGCGCCTCCACAGCCGCTTCCTTGATCTGGTCCGCGAGGTGGCGGGCCACATGACCGGCATCGCGCACCTGCAGGTCCTCGCCGATGCAGAGCACGGGCGTGAGCCCGCTGCGGACGGCCAGGGCGAGCTTGCGCGCGATCAGCGGATCGCCCTCGTGGAACAGGTGGCGCCGCTCGGAATGGCCGAGGAGGACGAAGTCGGCGCCGCACTCGCGGAGCATGCCCGGGGAGACCTCCCCCGTGAACGCGCCGGACTCGTGATCGCTGCAGTTCTGTCCGGCCACGCCGAATCCCTCGCCGCAGCGCGCGACCTGGGCCAGGAACGGGAACGGCGGCGCGATCACGAGGTCGACGTCCCGCGGGTCCGCTCCCCCCACGCTCGCCAGGTACCGTTCCACCCCCTCGGGCGGGAGATTCATCTTCCAGTTCGCGATCAGGTAGCGGGACATCGTGCCTAGGCAGTGTAGCGGTTTTTCCCGTTGCGTTTCGACGCGTACAGACGCTCGTCGGCGCGGCGCACGAGATCGTTCGCGACCGCATCCTCGCGGCGAAACTCCGCCAGCCCGATCGACACGGAGCACTGGATGGCACCCTCTTCATCGGTGGGAATGGCGAGCTCGCGCACCTTCTTGAGCACGCGCTCGGCGACGGCCTGCGCCCCGGGGAGATCGGTGTGCGGAAGGATCACCGCGAACTCGTCGCCGCCGTAGCGGGCCAGGATGTCCGTCGGACGCAGCGTCTCGCGCACGCAGCCGCAAAGCTCGGACAGCACGACGTCGCCGATCACGTGTCCGAAGCCGTCGTTGATCTGCTTGAAGTCGTCGATGTCGAAGAACAGCAGCGACAGCGGCACGCCGAACGTGCGCGCGCGCTCGATCTCCTGCGGGAGCTGCCGCCGGAAGTAGCGGCGGTTCCAGATGCCGGTGAGGTCGTCCGTCTCGGCGAGGTTGCCGATCTTTTCGCGGGCGCGGATGGTGTCGAAGAGCATCGACACCTGCGTGGCGAAGATCTCCAGGAGGCGATGTTCGCGGGCGTCGAACGGATCGCGCCGCGCGAGCACCAGCAGGCCGGCGGTGCGGCCTTCGTGCTCGAGCAGCGCGGAGGCGACTTCGCCGAGACCGGCGCCATCGGAAGACGGAAGGTTGTCCTTCTCCGCCTTCACGACGATCTCGGTGGTCGAGAACGACACCGGGATCAGCGATTCCAGCGTGAAGCGGATGATGCTCACCAGCTCGTCGCTCACCAGCTCGCGCGCACCCTCGCGCGTGCTGACGTAGAGGTCGAGGTGCTGCTCGAGCATCACCGCGGCGCCGACGTCGAACGGCACGCAGCGGACGAGCGTGGCGAACGCACGGGAGAAGAGATCCCCCACGGACTCGCTGCGCACGACCGTGGACGTCAATTCCTGAATGAGCGACAACAGGTCGCTGAGCTGGCGATGCTCGGCGCGCAGACGCGCCAGCTCGTCCAGCGTTCTCTCATCCGACATTCGCGAACCCGCCGCAATTGTAGCGTTCCTGCTCATGGTCCCTCGATACAATGCGCCCGTGATCGAGGCGGAGACGATTCCGTACGAACCGGCGCAGCTCCGCGGCGAGCGACTGCTCGTGCTCGCGCCACATCCGGACGACGAGGCCATCGGGTGCGGCGGGTTGGTCGCACTGCATCTTCGCGAGAAACGGCTCGTACGGATTGTCGTCGCCACCGACGGTGGTCAGGGCGGTTCCCCGGAAACGCGTGAGCAGGAATCGCGCCGTGGTTTGTCCCGCCTGGGCCCCGGCGCCGAGCTCGAGTTTCTTCGTTTTGCCGACCGAGCGTTCGGTCGTGAGGCGATCCCGCAACTGCGCGACGCGATCACCGCATTTCGCCCCGACCTCATCCTCGTCCCCAGCCCGATCGAGATCCATCCCGATCATCTCGCCCTCGCCCGCGTCTTCTGCGACCTCGTGCAAAGCGATGAGACGCTGTTCGCCGAGCTGGCAACGGCCCGCGTCGCGTTCTACGAGGTCGGGCAGCCGCTGCGGCCCAACGCCATCGTCGACATCACCGAGGTCGCGGACGCGAAGTTCGCCGCGATCGCCGAGCATGCCTCGCAGCTCGAACAGCGCGACTACGTCGCGTACACGCGCGGGCTGAACGCGTATCGCGCGATGACGATGCCGCCGCAGTGCACGTTTGCCGAGGGGTATTACGTGGTGGAATTGCCGTCGCTGCGCGCGATGCCGTTCAGCGAAGTGCGTCGCCTCGCCGGCACGCCGCCGGTGGTGGAGACACGTCGGGAGACGCTCCCGATCAGCGTGGTGATTCGGACGAAGGATCGTCCGACGCTGCTGCGCGAGGCGCTGGAGTCGGTCCACGCGACCGGCTATCCGTGCGAGATCGTGATCGTCGATCACGGTGGAGAGGCGGCCGCTTCGGCCGCCGTCGATAGCTCGGCGGCCGGAGC
>DATLOL010000066.1:0-51063 GCA_035536275.1 Thermoanaerobaculia bacterium | reverse complement strand
ATGATGTAGATCCCGTTGCGCTTCCCGAAGATGTACTTCTTCATCTTGGGATTCCAGCGCTTGGTCTGATGACCGAAGTGAACGCCAGCTTCCAAAAGCTCTTTCATCGTAATAGAGACCGCCAAGTGAACCCTCCTTTGAAGTGAAAAATTGAAAATGAAAACCTCGCCGAAAAACAAAAGACAGGAGCTGGCGACGCTCCTGTCTTCGTACGAAATCTAGAGCAACCGGAACATGGGACGGATCAGCGCTTGGAGAACTGGAAGCGCGCGCGAGCGCCCTTCTGTCCGTACTTCTTGCGCTCCTTCATGCGCGGATCGCGCGTGAGGAGGCCGGCCTTCTTGAGACGCTTGCGCAGCTCGGTGTTGTAGACCTGCAGGGCGCGCGAGATGCCGTGCCGGATCGCGCCGGCCTGACCGCTCGGGCCACCGCCGTCCACCGTGATCACCATGTCGAACTTGTCGACGGTCTCGGTGAGCGAGAGCGGCTGCCGGATGATCATCTTCAGCACTTCATTGCCGAAGTATTCGTCCATCGGGCGGCGGTTGATGGTGATCGCGCCCGATCCCGGGCGGATGTGCACGCGAGCCGTGGAAGTCTTCCGTCGTCCCGTTCCGTAGTATTCGACCAAAGCCAAGGAATCCTCCTGTGATTACTCGCCGACCTGCAGCGTCTCGGGCTTCTGGGCCTGGTGACGGTGGTTGGTTCCGCGATAGACCTTCAATTTCTTCAGCATCTTGCGGCCGATCTTGTTCTTCGGCAGCATGCCCCACACTGCTTGCTCGATCATGTGCTCCGGCTTTTCGGCCCGCACGAATCGAGCCGCCTTCTGCTTCAGGCCGCCCGGATAGAGCGAGTGGTGACGGTAGATCTTGTCCGTCTCCTTCGTGCCCGTGAGGCGGACCTTCTCGGCGTTGATCACGATGACGTGGTCGCCGGTGTCGAGGAATGGCGTGTACGTCGGCTTCGACTTGCCGGTGATGATGGTGGCAATGGTCGTGGCCAGACGCCCGAGGACCTGGCCATCGGCGTCGATCACGAACCAGCGCGGCTCGATATCACCCTGCTTGGGGAAATAGGTACGCATGACTCTCCTGAAAACTCGTTGTCGGTCGTCGGTCGTCATCCTTGTCCGCGGGGCTCGTGGACGGACAGCGAGACTATCGACAGGAACTGCTCGGAATCGGGCGATGCAGGTGTGGACCGCGAACACCGACCGATTACATCAAAGACGAAATACACCTTCCCTGAGGAAAGGGTCAAAACGGTAACACTGGCGAACACGGGCCGTCAAGGAGTTCATTCCCCGCGGCGCCGCACCTCCCGAGGTGGTGCCACGACCTGAACAGCACCCTCCCCCGCGGATAGTCCCACCCGGGCGGGCGGACGCGACACTCCGCCGGTGGCAACCATCATCGCGTCGTCCCGTTGCCCCGCCACCGCCCACACCTCGTACATGCCCGCCGGCAGACGCGCGAAGACGGCCTTACCGTTGTCCTCCGTGCCGATGGCGACTTTCGTCACGAAGCGCAGGATCGCTCCCGGGACGAATTCTCCGTTGTACCGAATGAGCAAGCCCGCGGCCGCGGGCTTGTCGTCGGCCGTCGTTGCGCGGACGCGAAGCGTTGCCGTTCCATCGGGCACGACGACGCGCAGCGGCCCCGCCCCGGCCTCCTTCGGCATGACCAGGCGCAGGACGGCGAACGAGCCCTCGCGCGGCACGATGTAGATCAGCCGCGTCTCGCCCGGTTTACCGCGCAGCTCGAAGCGCCCCTCCGGATCCGCGTTGAACATGAACTGCGGATTGACGCGATCCGGTTGCACGCCTTCCAGGATCATCGCCGCACGCGCCGGAGCTCCGGAGGCGAGCACGATCTCGAGCGGCTGCACGACACCGCGATCGAGCGCGATGTCGACGGTCTTGATCCGATCTTCCGCCGTGACGGGGACGTCGATCGATAGAGGCGCGTAGCCCGGAGCGGTGATGCGCAACGAGTAGGTCCCCGGACGGCTGGACATGATCCTGTACGAGCCATCAGCCTCGGGCTCGACGCTCGTGTAGAACTTGCTGTTGTCGCTCTCGGCGGTGAGCTGCATCCTCACTCCGCTGACGGGCTGTTTCGTCTGCGCGTCGAGCACGCGTCCGACGATCATCTTCTTCTCGATGCGAATGTCCCAGCGCGTGGGATCGGTGCCGGTCGTCTCCGGCATCTCGACGCGCTCGGACGTTCTGCCCAGCTCGGGCGCTTTGACCCACGCGAACATCCGGCCGCGCTGCCAGAACGTCGCCTCGAAACCGCCCGCGGTCACCGGGATCTCCGCGCGCCAGGTGTGATCCGGCGCGTTGATGCCGATCGTGCCGGTGGCGATGACGTCGTCGCCGAAGCGCAGCGTTCCGATCAGGCGATACGGCTTGACGGTGATGGTCTTCTCCACGTCGGCGTCCTTCATCTTCACCGGCACTTCGAGACGTTCGGTCGATTCTTTGCCCTCGACGACCACGAGATAGTCACCCTCGCCTGCGTCGAAGCGAACGACCTCCTCGCGCTCGCGCAGGTCGCGCGTGGCCAGCCTGGAGTGGTCGTAGCGGCTCTTGATGTCGCTGTAGAGCGTCACCGTTCCCGCTGCCGCCTCGGGACGCACGACCGTTACGGTGAGCGCGCGCGCTTTCGTCAGCGTGACGCGACCGAAGTCGATCTCGCCGCGCAGATCGCCGGGCAACTCGAGATCGCGCGCCGCGTAACCACCGCTGCTGACGGTGATGCCTTCCTGCGGACGCCGCCTTTCGCCGAGCTCGCACGCGAAGGCGCCGCGATCGTCGGTGTTCGCGCACGTCGTCGCGTCCATGAGTGTGACCTGCGCGCCGGTGATGGCCTTCCCTTCCGCGTCGACGACGATGCCGCGCGCCTGAGGCAATGGGACGAGCGCGATGACGCCGACGGCCACTCGCTCGTCTTTTGCGTTCAGCGATCTCTTGAAGTCCGCGTGATGTTCGGCGCGCAGGCTGAGAGCCACCGGCCCGCGTGGAACGACAATCCGGCGAAGGCGGGTTGCGGTACGCGCGTCGACCACCCACGTCCAGAAATGCTCGCGGTGCCCGACCACTGCCTTCACGTCCAACGGCCAGCCGCGCGACGGCTCACCACTGATCGTGAGGTCGAGCGTCGAACGCTCGCCGGCGTCGAGGTCGACCTTCTCCGCCCTGGCCGCGACGACGCCGAGCTGCGCCGTCGAGCCGTCCGCGGTGGTCCAGACGAACACGCGGTCGCGCTCATCGGGCGCAACCGCAAACGCGCGTCCGCGCACGTCGCTGCACTGCGTCAGCGGCTTCTTCAATTCACCGACGCAGAGGCGGCCGCGCACCGGCTCGGGAGCGTCCGCCGCGAGAAGCAGAAGGAGAGCGAGGAGTGGCATGCACGATATACGCGCATGCCACAGCCCGCGTCACGCTACTGCACCTTCTTCACTTTGATGGTCTTGCCGTCCGGGAGGATGGTCACGTGCGTGTACGGGAACTTCGTCTTCTTCGTGAACCGCACCTCGACCGTCGTGATGACCTGTATCTGTGGCTTGGTCGGCTTCGTCACGATCTTCTTCAGCATCAGGATCTTGGGATTGATCCCCGGCAACGTCTCGACGAGCTTGATCTTGTAGCCGGGCGTCGGCGTCTTGCAGTAGCCGGTGACGGTGAGTGTCGGCGTCTTGCCGGGCATGAAGTCGTGAAACGCGACCCACTTGCCGCACTCGATCGTGGCGGCGGCCTTCTTCGATGGCGCCGTGGTGACCTTCGCGGATGATGCCTTTTTCACTGTGGCTTTCTTCGCCGTGGGCTTCTTCGTAGTGGCCAAGATGTTTCCCCCTTTGCTCTAGGAGGGACGCAGCGCCTGAGTTCCCTACCTTTGTGGTACAAGCGCCGCCGTGACCGCGCGGCTCATCGACGGCAAGGCCGTCGCCCAGCAGATCGAAAACGAGGTCGCGGATGCAATCGCCCGAACGGGCCTCCGTCCCGGCCTCGTCGCCGTCCGCGTCGGCAACGATCCCGCCTCGGAAATCTACGTCCGCAACAAGGCCAGGAAGGCGCGCGAGCTCGGACTCGAGGGAACGGAGCTGATCTTCCCGGAGACGATGTCCGAGGGGGAGCTGCTGGCCGAAGTGGATCGCCTGAATCGCGATGACGGGGTCGACGGCATCCTCGTGCAGTTGCCGCTGCCGAAAGCCATCGACGCGAAGAAAGTGATCGACGCAATCAATCCGGCCAAGGACGTCGACGGGTTTCATCCGACCAACGTGGGCCTGCTGCACATGGGACGACCGACGCTCGCCCCGTGCACACCGGCGGGAGTCATTCGCCTGATCGAGTCGACGGGCGAGGTGATCGAAGGAAAGCATGCGGTGGTGATCGGACGCAGCGACATCGTCGGGAAGCCGATGGGCGCGCTGCTGCTGCAGCGCAATGCAACAGTCACGATCTGCCACTCGAAGACGCGCGACCTCGCGGCCGTGGCGCGCCAGGGCGACATCCTCGTGGCCGCGATCGGGCGTCCCATCTTCGTCACCGAAGACCTCGTGAAAGAGGGCGCGATCGTGATCGACGTGGGCATGAATCGCGTCGGACCGGACTTCGCCGCGAGCCTCGCCCACGACGCGGAGAAGACCCGGCTGCTCGAGAAGAATGGCTCCGTGCTCGTCGGCGATGTCGACTTTGCACGGGCGAAGGAGCGCGCGTCGTGGATCACGCCGGTGCCGGGCGGGGTCGGACCGATGACGATCGCCATGCTCATGCTCAACACGGTGCACGCGGCGCAGCGGAGACGCGGGTGATCCTGCGCGTGGGTCTCACCGGCGGCATCGCCTCCGGCAAGTCGACCGTGCGCGAGCTGCTGGCGGGGATGGGTTGTCATACCGTCGACGCCGACCGTCTCGTGGCCGAGCTCTATCAACCGGGCCACGAGGGACACGCGGCGCTGGTCGAGGCCTACGGCCGAACGATCCTGCGCGAGGACGAAACCATCGACCGGGTGCGGCTGGCGAACATCGCGTTCTCGTCCCCGGACGAGGCGAAGAAGTTGAACACGCTCATTCATCCGATCGTCATCGAGGCGACAGAGAGGCTGCTGCAGAAGCTGGGTGAAGGCATCGCGGTGGTGGAGGCGACGCTGATGATCGAGTCGGGCGGCCGCAATCGCTACGACCGGCTGGTGATCGTGGACGTCGAGCCGCAGGTGCAGATCGAGCGCGGCATCGCCCGGGGTCTGGCGCGCGAGGAAGTGGAGCGGCGCATCGCCCATCAGCTCCCGCGCGCGGAGCGGCTGCGCTGGGCCGACTACGTGATCGACAACAGCAACGATCGCGAGCACCTGGAGGCGGAGACGCGGCGGGTGTACGAGCTGCTGCGGCGCGACTACGAGCAAAAAGCCGGAGGCGCGAGCCTCCGGCTTTGAAAATGCGCGAACCGCCGACGACTAGGTCGTGGTGGTCGCGCTGGTGGTGCTGGTCGAGATGGTGCCGCTCGTGGTCGACGTGCCGGACGTGTCGGTGCCGGTCATCGGATCGGTGGACATCGTGTCCGTCGACATCGTCTCCGTGCCCGTGGTCATGCTCGTGTCGGTCATGCCGACCTCGGTCGTCCCCGCGGTCATCGACGTGTCGGTCGCGGGGTCGGTCGTCTCGGTGGTGGTCGTCTCCGTCTTCTGACAGGCGACGGTCACGATCAAAGCCATGATCGCGAGCAACGTGAAGATTTTCTTGGCCATCGGTTCATCCTCTTTCTTTCGATTCGTATTCGGTTGGTGAAACGTCCCCAGTCGAATGCGTGTGTGAGTGCCGGCGCTCACCTCCTTGCGTTTCGGACTGATGCAAAGCAACCTGATGCATTTTGCGAAGGGCGCAGGCAGAGTGGAGCAACTCGGGTGCCATGAGACAAAAATGCCCCGCCGGAGCGGGGCATTCGGACTGCTCAGCGCAGTGTGATGAGACTACGTCGTGGTGGTGGAGGTGGTGGTGGTGACGGTCGTCGCCGACGTTTCGGTGGCGGACGAGTCGGTCGCCATCGTGTCGGTGGCCATGGTGTCGGTGGTCGACATCACGGTGCCGGCGGTGTCGGTGGCCATCGTGTCGCTGATGGCGGTGTCGCCGCTGGTCATGGAGGTGTCGGTGGCGGTGGTGTCGGTGACAGCTTCTTCCTTCTTGCAGCCGACGGCGAGGATCGAGACGACGAGAAGCGCGATGAGGGTGATGAGCAGAGACTTCTTCATTACAGTTTTCTCCTTCACTTTTTCAGATCGAGCGATCTGATTTTCGATTTCCGATTTGGGGGGCGAGTCCGGGGGCACGGAAGGCGCAGGCGCCCTCACGACGGCGCTATCATAAGACCGGACTCGGCAATGTCAAGCAGCCCGCTGACTGTAATCCACTCACATCCTGATCCCGAGCACGTTCGAACGGTGTCGTTCGACGGCGCTGCGATCCACTATGACGTGTACGCCGCGCCTTCATCCTCGGCGGTCGTCGTCGTGCCCGGATTCTGGCGGGACCGGCGCCATCACTCGATGGTCCGCCTGGCCCACTACCTGGTCGACGCGGGCTATCGCGCCGTGGTCATGGACCCGCGCGGGCACGGCGGGAGCGAGGGCACGTACGGCTTCAATCAGCACGAGCATCACGACGTCCACGCGGTGCTGCGCCACCTGCTCGAGTCGCACCCTACGATCGGCACGATCACGCTCGTGGGTTTCTCGTACGGTGGGGCGGTCGCGGTCTCCACCTTGGCGCGCCATCCCGAGGTCCCCGTCGCGTCGCTGCTGCTGATCTCATCGGTCGCCGACTTCGCGATGATCACGCCGCGCATCAATCCCTTCACCATGCATCGCCACATCGCGCTGTCGCAGGCGCTGCGCACGCCGAAGTTCGTCTGGAACGTGCGCAAGTGCGCAAAGCTGCGGGCGCTGGACGACATGGCCGGCGTGCGCGTGCCGGTGTGCTTCGTCCACGTGAAGAACGACTGGCTGATCGGGCACCAGCACTCGGTCGCGCTCTACGAGGCCGCGAATGAGCCGAAGGAGCTGCACCTCCTCGACATCGCCGGGAACTACCACGCCGACCGCATCTTCAACGTCGCCTCGGACGCCATCGAGCCGATCGTGAGGGAGTTCTTGTTGCGGCATACGCCGCTCTCCCCGCTTTAGCCCCGAGCGTAGTCGAGGGGCCAGCTTCGGTACGGCGCACGCTCTTCGTGAGAAAGCTGGCCCCTCGACTTCGCTCGGGGCTGAGGCATGTGAGCCAAAAAACAAAGGCCGCACGCGTCACACGTGCGGCCACCGTTGAAGTGTCGTTGCGAGAAAACTCAGGGAATCGGAAGCGGCGGGACCTGCCTGTCTCGGGTCGGAACAGGCACGATTTCCAGCTCGATCACCTGAAGCTCAGGCATCAGCTCGTCGTACCGGGGACGGGTGTTGCTCGCCGGCTTCGCGGGCATCGGCTCTACGCCGCCGTCGTCCAGGATCCATTCTTCGCCGTCGAAGACCCACATTTCGCTTTCCTTTCCATCTGCTCCGCCGTGAAGCGTCGCGCCATGGGGTAGTTCAAGGGCCCTGCCAGTTGGCACCGGTTCCCCCGATGCATGCAACACTCTCTATACGCGGGATTTAGGCGGAGAGTTTGTTCAGACCGGTTGCAGAACCGAAACAGAGCACTGTCCGGATAACCGTTCAGTCCCGTCCTTCTTTGCGGAGGTGCTCGGCAAGCATGCGGTAGGCGTGGCCACGGTGGGAGGTGGCGTCCTTCTCGTCTTCGGTCATCTCGGCGAAGGTTTTCTCGGAGCCGGTTGGCTGGAACCACGCGTCCCACCCGAAGTGACGCTGGCCGCGCGGCTGGACGAGGATCTGCCCGGCGGTCTCGCCGAGGAAGGTGCGGACGGCCTTACCGTTCCAGTAGCCGACGCAGCACTGCGCCTTCGCGGCGCGGTTGTTCAGCGCGTAGGCGATCGCGGCGAGGCCTTTTCCGCCCGCGGCCTCGAGCAGCCAGCGTACGTAGGGTCCGGGAAAGTTGCCGAGCTCGTCGAAGCCGAGGGAGACGTCTTCGACGATGAGGCGCTCGTAGCCCTTCGCGCGCGCGACCTCGACCTTGTAGCGGGTGATGTCCTCGACCGTCGCGGCCTGGATCTCCGGCAGGGACAGGGAGACGCGGAGCAGGGGGATGCCGAGGATGCGCTCGGCTTCGATGCCTTTGTTGGGGTTGCTGGAGACGAGGATGAACTGCTGCGACGGCGGCGCGGACGCGGACGCTTTCTTCTGCTGCTGTTTTGCCACTACGTCTCGTTCTTTAGTGGGCGCCGCGGAGCGACTGAACGACGCGCACGCGCAGAGTCTCGGGGGCGGCCATCGGTGACAGTCGTTTGCGGAAGAAGCCGCGGAGGCGGCGATGGATGGTGACGCGGGTCTCGCAGTCGGGACAATCGCTCAGGTGAATCTCAATGTGCTGCCGTTTCTGATCGCTGACGGAACCGTCGAGGAAGAAGTACATCACACGCTTCACATCGTCACAGAGCATTGCTGCGATTTCCTTCCGTAGGGCAAGAGGTGACGACCTGCCGATGTCATTGGGAACGACGTTGCAGAATGGTGAATTCCGTTCTCAACGTGTTGCGTTCGCTCTTTTGCAACCGGGCGGCCAATTTCTCGGTTGCTGGTTGCTGGTTTTCCGCCCGCCCGCGCACCCGTTGCTCCAAACGAAAACGCGCCGCGAAAGCGGCGCGCACGAGCAACCAGCAACGAGAAACACGAAGGGCGGCCTCTCGGCCGCCCTTCGTTCCGGTCATTCGACCTCGAATCGTTCTTCTTCCTCTTCTTCGACCTCGAACTCGAACTCCTCGTCCTCTTCCCCGGCAAAGAGAATCGCCTCTTCGTTGTCGTCCGGCTCGGCCACCTCGCCCTCCTCGGGCTTGGTGTCGTCCTTCTTCTTCCGGCCCTTCGTCTCGTCCTTGCGCGAGCGCATCTTGGCCGGCTCGGCCGCGCCGCGGAGGTAGCCGTACGTGCGGGCAGAGTCGAGCAGGGTGCGCTCGAGCATCTTCCGTCCGCGGTAGAGGCGCGACATCACGGTGCCGACCGGGCAGTCGAGGATCTCGGCGATCTCCTTGTAGGAGAAGCCCTCGATGTCGGCCAGGAGGACGACCATCTTGTAGTCATGCGGGAGCGAGTCGAGCGCACGCTTGACGTCGGCATCCATCATGTCCTGGAAGATCTCGCTCTCCGGGTCGCGGATCAGATCCGGCGCGTTCTTCTGGATGACGCGCTCGTAGGACTCCTCGATCTCCGAAAAGTCGATCTTGTGCGGGGTGAGCTTCTTCTTCCGGTAGTTGTTGATGAACGTGTTCTTCATGATCTTGAAGAGCCACGCCTTGAAGTTCGTACCTTCTTCGAACTTGTCGTAGTACTTGTACGCCTTGAGGTACGTCTCCTGAACGAGGTCCTCGGCGTCTTCCGAGTTCCGGGTCATGCGATAAGCGGTGTTGTACAGGGAGTCGACGTACGGCATGGCCGCCTGCTCAAAATCCCATCCCTGTTCGTGTGTGTAGACTTCGGCGCTCTTCATGATCTCTCCCGTGGCACAGCGACCACCAAAACAAAAAGTTCAACCTTCGTGCCGCATGCGTGGTTAGACGCGCCAGCAAATAAATTCGTTACCGACAGCGGGACACGTAGGCCGAAGTGATGATACGCCTGCGGTTTACGTGGGGAGCCGCGGCCGCTTACCGGCCCCGCTGTCTCGCGTCGAAAAGCCCGCGACCGTCACGAATGACGGACACGTGCGTCCGCGAAAGCGGCTCATCTCAATGATTAAGTCTAAGGTCTACTGAGGGACTGCTGGGGAACGGCCGCAAACACAACGGTGACCATTCCGTATTCCCGAGCCGCCAATGATACACAGCCTCGCGGAGTAACGCAAGACTGTCCTTTCACCCGGCAAGGGTGGTCAGCAACTCCTCATACGCCTTCGTGATCTCGATGAAACGCGCCGCGGCCTCGCTCTGCGCCTCTGCCGTTGCCCCGTGAAAACGGTCCGGGTGATGCTGGGCCACCAGACGCCGGTACGCGGCGCTGAGCTCCTGGCGCGTGACCGCGCCGTCGATGCCCAACGTCCTCAGCAGTTCAACGCGCGGCCGCGCGTTCCGTACGTACAGCGGCGCGCCGCCGCCCTTCCGGTCGGCGCTCCGTGGGCGGGCGTCCTTTGCGTGATCGACGTACTCAAAGCCGTACAGCTCGCGCAGTCGGGCCAGGGCGTCGGTCTGAAAGCCGAGGCCGAAGCTGAGGTCGAGGAGGGCGGCGTACTGGCGCACCGGAACGGGACTCTGTGTAGCGACGAGCTGGACCGCCATCTCCAGGAGCTCACGCCGCTGCTCCGGCGACGAATGGCGCGCGTAAGTCTCCGCCCAGTTGGCGACGTCGATCCCGGGCGTCACCGGCGCCGCCAGTCCCACTCCCCTGCGGATCTGTCGCAGCGCCTCGTCCTGAGTCGCCCCGCCGGCCGTGACCACGTGGAAGAGCAGCGACGCGGCCACGCCGTCACGGTGCGGCGCCTGCACCTCTCCTCCCGGGGCGTGCTCGCGCTCGCGGCGGGCAAGCGACATCGCACCGATGACGAAGCCGGCGAGCCCGACTCCCATCACGACCATCACGGCGATGGCAACGAGCTCCATACCTATGCCGCGGCGCTGAGAAGCGCTTCGATCGCGTCGAGCCGCGCCTGGAGCAGCGCGTCGCTGATCACCGGCCACGAGCCGTCGACGTCGATCTCCTCGTCCACGCTGATCCAGCTCCTGCAGCCGCCGTACTCCTCGCGAAAACGCACTTCAACCGGATCGGCGAGCTGCCACGTGCGCACGGCGATCACGTACAGCGCCTGATCGGGCCGGAACCGATAACGCGCGTCGAGGGTCTCCCGCTGCACGGCCACCAGAGGCTCGAGCGCGTCGAGCAGACCCTCATCGCGCACGCTCCACGTGCGCACCACCTCGCACCAGTGGGTGATGGTCACGCTGGGACGCGCCTCCGACTCGCCCTGATGAAAGTAGGTCGGATACAGGTAGAACCGCTCGGCCTCGACGCCGAACGCTGGATCGGCGATCCCGCCCTTGCGGATGAGGATGACCTGATCGCCCTTCGCGAGCGCGGTGACGACGTTCGACCACTCCTTGAGGGCGGTGTGGTTAGGGAGCTTGTTCATGGCCTGTACGTGACCGAGTTCACCGGCCCCTCCCAGATCGTCATCGCCACGACCACCGCGTCCTCGTCGTCCACGGCGCCCTGCAGCTCGCGCGTGAACCACTCGGCGATGTTCTCCGCGCTGGGGTTGATCTCGGTGAAGGGCGGCACGTCGTTGATGCAGCCGTAGTCGAGCTTCTTCGCCAGCGCCTCGAGCTTGCGTTTGGCGCTGACGAAGTCGACGGCGATCGCGTCCGCGTCGACGCCTCCGCCGCGGCCTTCGAGATCCGCTTCGACCTTGTACGAGTGGCCGTGCAGCGGCTCGGAGATGCCGCGGTACTCACGGAGGAAGTGGGCGGCCTCGAAGCGCGCCTCGACGCGCACGGTGAATCGCGCCGTCAACGTTCCTCCGCGTAGATGTGCGCGAGCAGACGCTCGTCCGCGCCGAGCTCCTCGAGCTCCGCGCGCGTGGCCTGGCGGCGCAGCAGATCGACGGCTCGCCGGTCGTCCCAGCACGCGTTCGGCGAGCTTTCCCCGGCCAGTTCCAGGAGAGCCTCCAGCGTGCGACGGCGGGTTTCGTCCACGGGCCGAAGTGTACAATGCGCGCCGATTTCGCGATGCCGCTGCCAAAAAGCGTCCTTTGTACCGCCTGCAAGAAAACCTATCCCGAGGGATGGAAGCGGTGCCCGTACTGCGGGTTCGACGAGGTGCGCACCAAACACGCCCGGCAGGCGCAGCGGTTCATGGAGAAGAAGGTCCGCGATTTCGAGCAGCGGACAGGCAAGAGTCCCGCGCCCGCGCGGGAGAAGGGACAGCCGCAGAAGCCGCAGCGCGAGCGCGGCGGACGTCCGGGACAGCCGCAGCAGCAGAGGGGACCGCGGCCGCAACGTTCGCAGCAGCAACAGCAACAGCAGCAGCGTCCTCCGCAACAGCAGCAGCAACGTCCCCCGCAACAGCCGGGCGAACAGTCGCGCAAACGGCGGAGACGTCGTGGACGGGGTGGAGCGCCGACGTCCTCGCTGGCTGGCTCGGCGGCGTCATCGCCGCCCACCCAAGTGGCGTCGCGGGACGGCGCTACGCCAGCCGCCGAGACGGCGGCGGTCCGGGGACCGCGCGAGCCGCGACCGCCGCGCGAGCCGCGCGAACCGCGTCCCGAAGGTGAGAACGCTCAGGCTTCAGCCAAGCGGCGCAGGTTCCGCCGCAGGCGGCGGGGTGGGGGCGGTGGTGGCGGCGGCAATGCCGGCGGCGGTGGCGGGCAACCGGCTCCGTAGGTACCGCGCCGAGCACTCCGCGAATCCCTCGCAGCGAATGCAGTAGCCGTCCGTCGCCTCGGGCTTGTAGTCCGCGGGCGGGCAGATGTTCACGCCCTGCGTCATCTCGCGGTCGCACTGCGCGATCAGCCGATGCATCTCCCCCGCCGCGGCCGCGTTCACCGACTGTTTGATCGCCGCGTAGCGCGCCGCGTTCTGCATCGCCGTCGTTTCAGCGCGGGGCACGTGCTGCTGCGCGGCGGCCACGGCGGCCGCCTGCTGCACCGCGGCCACGACCACCCGCGCACGCTGCGTCAGGTAGTAAAAGTACGCGAGCCCTGAGCCCACGAGCGCCGCGATATTCGCCAGTCCGCCGGCGAACACACCGTACACCAGCGCCGCGAAGGAGACGATCGCAATCAGCCGCACGCGCACCGGGATCACGCCGAACAGATACAGCGTCTGCTGCGGGAACGCGGTCGCGTACACGAAGAGCAGCGTGTAGTAGACGAAGTACGTACCGAGGAGCGGGATGCTGAGCCAGGCGGCGACGGCGGCGGAGCCGCCCGTCGAGAGCACGAACAGCATCGCGAAGTGCCGCGTGCCCCACTCGTCCTCGACGGCCGAGCCCATCATGTAGAGGATGAGCAGCGTGACGAACAGCGCCAGCGCCTCGAGCCAGCCCTGACCGGCGGCGGTGAACTGCCAGCTGACGAGGCGCCAGATCTCGCCGCGCAACACGGCGTCCCAGTCGAAGCGGAACATCCGCACGTACTTTTCCGGATCCTGATGCTCGAGCAGGAAGAAAGCGACGTTCAGGAACAGCAGGATGAACACGCTGCGGAGGTTCTGACTTCTGCGCAGTTTTTCGCCTCGGGACGGGACCACCATGGCCGTTGCCTAAACGGAACCGCGTCCGTACGCCAAAATTTCAGCGCGCCTCGTAGCCATCGATGCCCTCGAAGCGCAACGAATCGCCGGCCTTCAGTCCATGCTGGCGCGCCACGCCACCCGCCACTTCCAGCACGTACCGCGCGCGCGCATTCGGCGGATAGCTCGGACACGGATCGGCCTTGCACGGCGGCACCTCGAACTTCACCGCCGCGATCCGGTGGCTCGCGTCGATCCAGATCATGTCCAGCGGGATGCGCGTGTTCTTCATCCAGAACGGATAGTCGCCGTCCTCAGGGAAGAGGAAGAGCATGCCCCGGTCGGGCGGGAGGTGATCGCGGTACATGAGTCCCTGCGCCCGCAGCTCGCCATCGTTCGCGATCTCGAGCCGCACGAGATGGCCATCTGGAAACGTCACGCGCGGACCGTCCTGTGGAGCGGTGGCCGCTTCGGCCACCGAACCGGCGCCCGAAGCGGGCGACGCTCCACCGGACGCGTCGGACGGTGGATTCGAACAACTGAGAGCCAGCAGCAGCACGAGTGCGATCCTCATTTCTCTTCCAGCTCCGCGACTTCCTCGGTGTCGCGGTCGCGCGCGATGAGGTCGTATTTTTTTGCGTAATAGCGGAACGAGCGGAAGGACATCCGCAGCAGCTCCGCGGCCTGAGTCTGCACGCCGCCGGCGCGCTCGAGCGCCTTGAGCATGAAGATCTTACCGATCGCCTCCAGGTGATCCTGCAGCGACAGCCCCTCTTGGGGCAGCTCGAAGGTCGCGTCCGGGATGCGGCCGCCGAGGAGGACATGCTCGGGGAGAGATTTGGTGGTGAGCACTTCCGAGGGTTCGAGAGCGATCATCCGCTCGATCACGTTCTCCAGCTCTCGGACGTTGCCGGGCCAGTGATACTTCTCGATGGCGCGCATGGCGTCCGCGGAGATGCGTTTGCGCTGTATGTCCATGCGCGTGGAGAACTTCTCGATGAAGTGGTCGACGAGCAGCGGGATGTCCTCGCGCCGTTGCCGCAGCGGCGGGAGGGTGATGGGGATGACGTTGATGCGATAGAAGAGGTCTTCGCGGAACGTCCCCTCGCGGATCGAGTCGTCGAGGTCGCGATTGGTCGCCGCGATGACGCGCACGTCGACCGGCGCCTCCACGTTCGAGCCGACCTTGCGCACGACGCGGTCCTGCAGCACGCGCAGCAGCTTGATCTGCATCGCCGTCGACGTTTCGCCGATCTCGTCGAGGAAGATCGTGCCGCGATCGGCCTCATGGAAGAGACCGCGTTTGTCGCGCACCGCGCCCGTGAACGCGCCGCGCTCGTGTCCGAACAGCTCGGACTCGAGCAGCGTCTCCGGGAGCGCGCCGCAGTTGATGGAGACGAACTTGCCGCGGCGGTCGGAGTTGTAGTGGATCGCGCGGGCGATGAGCTCTTTACCCGTACCCGACTCGCCGGAGATCAGTACCGTGGACATCGTCCTGGCGATGCGTTGCACGATCGAGAAGATCTTCTGCATCTTCGACGACTTGCCGAGGATGTTGGCGAAGGTGAAGCGCTCCTCGAGGGCGGTGCGGAGATGGACGTTCTCGTCCTCGAGCTCCTTCCGCTCCACGGCCTTGCGCACGACGATCTTCAGCTCTTCGATGTCGAACGGCTTGGCGATGTAATCGATCGCGCCGGCCTTGAGTGCCTCGACGGCGGAACGCGTCGAGGTGTGCGCGGTGATCATCACGAAGACGATGGCCGCGTTCTGCGACTTGACCTCGCGCACGAGATCGATGCCCGAGCCATCCGGCAGCATCAGGTCGCAGAGCACAATGTCCGGCTCCCGCCGCTGGATGGCGATTCGGGCCTCGGCCACGGAACCGGCGGTGTCGACACCCCATCCCTCTTCCTCGAACACGATGCTGAGGAAGTCCCGGAGCGACGCCTCGTCGTCCACGATGAGCAGGTTCACGAAGGGCATTCTATTGCGACGAGCGCCAGGAGGTCGCTGAGACGGCAGTCTTCGAGGATGAGCCGTTCGATGCCGGCCTTGTGTCTGCGCTGCAGAATCGCCGGCGCGTTCGGGAGGCGCAGCACGGCGGCATCGCGCGCCACGCGCGGCCGCAACGTGGGTTGGCGGTTGACGGTTGGCGGTTGGCGGTGCGTGAGGGCGCGTTTGCGTTCGCGATTCTTTCTGGCGACGGTCTGCATGATTCCAGTCGTTCGCGTCTCCGGCAGGAAGTAGACCGCCCTCACCCGCTCCCGCTGCTGGCCGATGCGATGCGCGCGGCCGTTGCGCTGATCGAGCTTCACCGGGTTCCACGGGATGTCGTAATGGATCACCACCGCCGCCCTCTGCAGGTTCAGTCCCTCGGCCGCCATATCCGTTGATACGACCAGGTCGAGCTTTCCGTTTTGAAAACTTCTGAGCACGGCCTCGCGGCTGCGCTCTCGTGACGTGACAAGGCCCGCACGCGGCAGCGACGCGTGGAGATCGCGCGCCGTCGCTGCGGAGCCGGTGAAGATCAGCGTCGGTTCGTTGGTGAGGACCGTCGCCAGGAGCGCGCGCTTGACGTCCGTCGCGGCGCGGGCGGAGTCGGTCAAGGCCTCGATACGGTGAAGCTCCTCGCGAATGGCGTGCGGATCGGCCTGCCCAGGCGGCGCGAAGAGGTCCCAGAAGAGCACCTCCTGAAAGTCTTCCTCGACGCCGAAGGCCTCGCGATAGTCGCGCTTGTGCAGCGTCCGGCCCGCGGCGACCGCGCCGAGCGCTCGCTCGTAGAAGCGCTTCTGCCGCAGGAGCGACTCGAGAAACGCGGCCGGACTCGACTCCAGTCTGCGCCACAGAAAGCGTCGGAGGATCGCCGCACCCTCCACGAGCGGGAACTCCAACTCATCGATGTGCAGGCCCGGGACGGGATGGCGGATCACGCGCCGCTCCAGATCGCCGAATTGGAGCTCATCGGGCAGCACGCTGCGATCGCGGCGGATCACCAGCGTCGCGACGACCTGCGCGATCAGCTCGCGATCGCGGGTCTCGAACGCGGCATCGATCGACGGGACGCCCTCGCGCGCGAGCACGTCGTCCCGCGCGATGAGACCGACCAGAGCCTCGAGATCGGCGATGCCGTTGCAGACCGGCGTGGCGGTCACGAGCAGCAAGCACGCACCGGCGGTACGGCGCGCCAGCGCTGCGTAACGGCGAGTCTTGGGATTGCGGAACGCGTGCGCCTCGTCGACCACCACCAGCCGTGCCCGCGGCTCGGCGACGAAGGTGTCGCGCAGGAGTGCGTCGTGGGTCATGAGATTCGCGCGGAGGCCGAACTGTTCCAGAGTCTCGCGCCATTGCGCGACCAGCGCCGCGGGCACGATGAGGTCCACCTCGTCAAACGCGCGCATCACCTCCGCGGCGACGAACGACTTGCCGAGCCCGGGCTCGTCGGCGAGGACGGCGCCGCGGTGCGCGCGCAAAAGCTCGAGCGCGCGCGCCGCGGCCTCATTCTGATGCGCGGCGAGCATCGAGCCTTCGCTCCAGGAACTCCCGCAGAATCGCCAGCTCGCGCGCGTCGACCCCATAGAGCCGGGACACGAGGGCATCGATCTCGTCCATCACCTCCGCGCCTCGATGCGCTCTGCGCGAGAGGCGCACCAGCCGCTCGAGCTCGGGCGAGAGATCGGGCAGCGGCAGCGCCGCGACGGTGCGGCCGAAGTAGCGATAGTGCGCGTCCTTGGCACGCTCCGCGACGCTGACCAGCAGCGCGCCGGCGATCGTCGAATTGAGTACCGCCGCGAGCGCGTACCCCTCATCGAGCGTGGTCGCGTCGAGCGAGTACAGAGTCTGATTCGGCACCAGCGGGAACGCTTGTTCGTGAATCGAGACCGTGTCCGGCAACACCGCGGCGGCCACTCCGCGCGACAAATCCTTCCAGGCCACCTTGATCCCGACATGCTCGGGCTTCACGAAGGAGAGGCGGAAGTCGCGCGGCGTCAGTCCTCGCGCCTCGGCGAACTTCTCCAGCCACCGTGGCGTCTTCTTCCACCCATCCACTGGCGGCCAGAGCATCCACTGCGACTCCCCCGCGCTCCAGCGCCGCAGGTCGCGGCCGCGCACGCAGCGACAGAGGGCACTCCACGGCACCCGGAACTCGCGGCGCGTGGCGTCGTCGAGAAAGAAGTTGCGGTTGTCGCCCGTCTTCACGCCCATGATCGGCTTGCGGCTGAGCACTTCCGCGAGGGGACGGTGGCGGGTGCGGAGGCGGTGAAGGATGGTGGCGACGTTTTCCGGGAGGAGAGACCACGTGTCGCCAACGACGCTCATGGCCGCGTTGTGCTGTTTGCCCTTGCCCAACAGAATGCCGAGCGGGAACGTGTCCGCGTCGAACCACTTGTGCCGCCGCGGATCGGCGCTCCAGTCGTCGATCGACACCACGTGCTCGCGCGTGGCCCGGCGGAGCGGCGCCGCGTAGGTCGCGTTGAGGATCTTCGCCGGCAGGAGCAGCGCAATCACCCCTTCGCCGTTGGCGAGCTGCATGGCCCGTTCGACGAACGCCACGGACAGGTCGGGCTGATGGAACGCCGCGCCGTCGCGATGTCCGCGAAAGAGCGCGAAGCGATCGGTGAGCATCCGTTTGGTGCGCTTGTCGATGCGCGCGTTGCGCACCCAGGGTGGATTGCCTGCGACGACATCGAAGCCACCCGCGGCCATCACCGGCGCGAAGTGCACGTCGTAGGAGAAGAAGTCGAGAGTGCCGTCCTCGACGCGATCGAGCATCGACTTCGACTCGGCGATGCGCTGCTGCAGCTCGCGACAGCGTTCGGCGTCGACCTGCTGCACGCGGCCGAACAGATCGCGCTGCGGTGCGCAGGCGTGCGCGAGCTCGCGCTCGCTCTCGTCGATCGTGCGCGCAAGCAGATCCGACGCGAGGCGGCGGTCATTGCCACGGATGATTCGCGCGAGCGGCGCCCGCTGCGCGAACGACGCGCAGCGGTAGCGCTGCACGAGGTCGCGTTGCGCGCGCAGGGCGTCAAGCCAGTCTCCGTAGATGTCCATGCGGCCGTCGCCGAGGAAGTCGGTAGGGCCGAGGAGCGAGTTGCCCTGCATGATGTTGCGGTCGAGGTTCGGGAGCGGCTCCACCTCCTCGATCTCGACCTCGCTCCCGGCCACGATCGCCAGCCACAGGCGCAGCTCGCACAGGCGGACCGCCTCGGGCTTGAGATCGACGCCGTAGAGTGAATTCGCGATGATGCGGCGTCGCAGATCGCGCGGCACGTCGTCGCCGAGTTGCCGCCACAGCTTCTCGATGACGCCGAGAGCGGAGAGAAGAAACGCTCCGGAGCCGCAGGCGGGATCGAGGACGGTGATGCGGGCCAGTTTTTCCACGCCGCCGTCACCGAGCCAGTGCGTGATGGCGCGCTCGGTCAGCGTGTCCACGATCTCTCGTGGCGTGTAGAAGCTTCCGCTCGCCGCGCGCTCGTCGCTGGCCATCAGCGACTCGAAGACGCGGCCCAGCATCTCCGGATCGATGTGCGTTCCCGCGGAGTCCTCCTCGTCGACGCGGAAGCCGAACTTCTCGAACACGCCCTCCAGCACTCGCTGCATCAGGTCGTTCGGCAGGTGCAGATCGCGATGTCGCTGCTCGTACGCCGATGGTTCGAACAGTCCGCCGTTGAGATACGGCACTCGTCCGAGCTTCCGCGCCGCCAGCGTGCGCTCGTGCAGCGGCGTGTTCAGGCAACCGAAGAACAGCGGCAGCAGCACGCCGGAGAAGAACTCCCTTCCGCGGCGGATCTCGTGCTCCAGGCGGTCGATAAGGAAGCGCCGCTCGCCGTTCAGCCACCCCTTCTCCTGCACGAACTGCAGAAACAGGAGTCGCGACAGGATCAGCAGCGCCTCGGACTCGCTCTCTTCCGGCAGCGCTTTGGCCACATCGCGAACGGCGCCACGGAAGCGCGACACGAACTCCCGCGTCACCTGTTCGCGGTCGAGCGCGCGATCGAAGATGCGCGGCAGCGACTCGTCCTCGCCACGGGCGAGGAGGTTGATGCGATCGACGTTGCGGGCGTCGAGATCGAGACGACGCAGCGTGCGGTCCCGCGAGAGATCGAAGATAGCGTTTTGATAAATCAGCGCTGATTTTGTGAGCTGATTGTATGCAGCGTAACTGCGCATGAATTGCGCGATGGCTTCCTCGCTCACACTTCCGGAAAGCTGGAACCAGTCGAAACGCGGCAGACGGGACACCAGGCGCAGACTGGCTTCGCCGTTCCAGGGGACGGTCACGCCGCCGCGACGCCACTCTTTCGGATCGACGTCGACGGGCGCAACGGGATAGCCGAGGTGGCGAAGAAGGGCGAGCGCGCCGTCGTCGCCGGTATAGTTGGGTAGAGCGGAAACGGTCAGCATGACCGCCGCTCCGCTGCATGCCGATCCGCTGGTCCTACCTCAAACGCTGCCTCGCCGGCGCCGTGTTCGGCGGCTACATGGCCCACCTGCTCTACTTCCTCAACCCGCAGGTGGACATCACGCCGCTGCGCCTGGTCACGGTGACCGTGGTCTACGGGCTCACTTGCGGCCTGCTGTTCGGCAGTGCGCTGTGGGGACTGCGCCTCCTGCGCGTGCGCCTCTTTGGCAGGCCTGAGGGATATCGCACGCACGGTTTCGGCTTCGTGGTGGCGGCCGCGTTCGTATCGTCGTTCATCTACTGGATGCACCTGAATCTCGTGGAGATCTACCTCCCCCGCGGCGCGGTGCGCATGCTGTCGAAGGCCACGAACACGCTGACGCTGATCGCGTTCGTGCTGCTCGCTCTGTGGGTGCTGCAGCGCAACGCGGATCGCCGCACGTCGCGGGCGATCTTCGTCGGCGGCTTCGTGCTGATCGTGCTGTCGTCGATCTCGCTCTACCAGCGCCGCGAGAGCTATCGCCGCGAACGGAAGGACGTCGTGGTCGCGACCATCGGCGCAGTGGCGGGAGAGCGTCCGGTAATCCTGGTCGCGATCCGCAACCTCCCCTACGACTGGATCGTGACGATGAAGGGCGAGGGACTCCTGCCGTTCTTCAGCCGGGCCACGGAAACCGCGTACTTCACGCGGCTGGAGCCGTTCCGCACCTCGAGCCCGAAGTCGCTGTGGGCATCGCTGGCGACCGGGAAGCTGCCATACCGGCACCGCGTCACGGGACGGTTTTCGTACCGCACCCCGCTCAATCGCGACGAGCCGTTCCTGCTGCTGCCGTACGGCGTGGGCTTCCGCGCGTGGGGCCTGATCCCGCCGGTCGAGCGCATCTCCGCCGCGCTGCCGGCCGGCGAGGCGCTGCCGGTCTGGTCGCTGTTCGATCGCCTGCAGCTCTCGTCGCGCGTGACGAAGTGGCCGTCCGTGTCCGTGCCGCCGATCGCTCCTGTTCGCGTCGATCCGTCGCGTTTCCACATCGCCCGCGACCGTGTCGCGTCCGCCCTCGCCTCCGACCTCGGCGCGCTCCAGCAGGTGCGCGGCGACGCCGCGTTCACCGCGGTCGCGCTGGAAGGCTACGAGGCGGCGCAGCGCGCGATGCACATCTATCTCAACGAGCTCCCGCCACGCGGAACGCCGAAGGGCGACGCCCTGCGCCTGTACGCACAGCAGGTCGACCAGGCACTGGGCGCGGTCGCGAATGCGCATCCGGAGCATCTGCTCGTAATCTGCGCACCGTCCGGCGTCGTGCCGCCCGCGCTGCCGGCGAACGTGCTGGCCATCGCCCGCGATCAGCTCACACCGAGCGAGCCGGGATCGGACGACGGCTTCCTGCTCGTCGCCGGCCCCGAAGCCCAGCATCGCCAGAATCCGAAAGCGGCTTACGTCACCGACGTCGTGCCGACGATCCTCTTCGCCGCCGGACTCCCCGTGGGCCGCGACATGGACGGCCGCGTGATCACCGACGCCTTCACGGAGCGCATGCTCCGCGCATCGTCGCTGTCCGCGATCCAGACCTACGAGGCCGGGCGAGTGGTCGTACGGCGCGCTGGCGTTTAAGGGAACGACGAGGGCGCCTCCGGCGGGGGCCGGCACGGCCGGCAGCGCTGGTTGCCTCAGGCCATCCGCACGCCTGCGCGCAAAACGCGCCTCTCGAGACCGCACGTGCTTCGACAAGCGCTGCCGGCCGTGCCGGCCCGCCGGAAGCGCTCCCGATCGTTCCCCTGAGCGGCTGCGAGTCACGCGATCCATTTGCGCGTCCTTGGGTCGTAGCGCAGGGTGCGGATCTTGGCGGACGCGCCGTAGACGCGGACGCACCACAGATCGCCGTCGCCGTCGGTGATGTAGATCGTGCCTGGCGTGGACTGGCCGATCGGCGAGAACGAGCAGATCGTCGAGTTGTTGAAGACCACCGGCGACTTCACGAGATCGCCGTCGGCGTCCTTGACCGGGATCTCGATGAGGCCGATGGTGATGTTGCGGGCCTCGCGCAGGACCACGCGGGGCGGAGAGAGTGGCCTGTCGACGCCGCTCTTGATGTCGTCGTTGCGGACGCCGTCGCGGTCGCCGTCCTCGTAGAGGATGAAGTGCCACACACCGGCGATCTGCAGGAACTTCACGCCGTTGTGCGAGCCCGTGGTGATGGCGCGCATGCGCACCAGATGAAAGATCGAGCGCAGCTCGCCGGCAGCCGCGCGCAACGCCATCCGGTTGCGCATCTTCGCGAAGTTGGGAAGGGTAATTCCGGCGACCAGGCCGATGATGGCCACGATGATGAGAAGCTCGATGAGCGTGTAACCGTTGCGTTTGGACACACGTCCTCCGTTCGCGTGATTCGTCAGGTCGGGGCCGCCGCTGCCGCGCGGCGGCCCCGGGTGGGTTGGGAGGAGGGCGGCGTCAGCTCGACGCCGTGGCGGTGGGCTTCTTCGCGCGCGGCTTGCGCGGACTGCGAACCTTGGTGGTGAGGGTGGTCTTGCCGTCGACCGCGATGTAGGCCGACATCAGCTCGAAGGTCTTCGCGCCGATGCCTTTCACCTGCATCAGGTCCGCGGGCTTCTTGAAGGCGCCGTGTTCCTTGCGGTACTCGATGATGCGTTCCGCGCCTTTCTCGCCGACGCGCGGGAGCAGCGTCAGCTCGGACACGCCGGCGGTGTTGATGTTCACGACGCCGGACGCCGGCGCCGGCGCCTCGTCGGCCATGGCCACCGTGCCGATGGCCGTGAGGAGGAGAACGAGAGTGAGGATGGGGAGGGACTTCCGCATTGGGTCTTTTCTCCTTTCTTCTTTTGGGGTTGATGAGAGTTGGTGATGGAGGATTTGGCTGTGTTCCACACACGATGTCCGGTCGTCCTCAGCGACCTTTTTCTGTTACGCGTCTGACTTTCTCTTCTGCGACCACCTCCTTTCGCGGCCCACACAGTTCAAGCGGGCCGCCACGGCGTGGCAGCTGGCAAACCATTGACGCAGAGCGAGTTAGTGGATTTGGCGAGATGCGGCCGTGTCAAAATTTCTTGCGTGCGGAGGCGGGCGGAGCGATTTCTTGCGCTACACTGCCCTGCAGACGCCCGCATGAAGGAAAAGCGTGAGATCTATCGCTTCCTCCACGTCACCCCGCGTCGCATCTTCGAGCAGCTCGATCAGTACGTCGTCGGGCAGCGCCACGCCAAGGAAGTGCTGGCCATCGCGGCCTACAACCATCTCAAGCGCATCGAGTATCTGAAGTTCGGCGGAGAGGTCTCGATCCGCAAATCGAACATCCTGATGATCGGGCCGTCCGGATGCGGCAAGACCTATCTCGCGCGCACGCTGGCGAAGATCCTCGACGTGCCTTTCGCGTACAACGACGCCACCGCGTTCACGGAGGCGGGCTATTACGGCGAGGACGTCGAAGTCGCGATCGGACGACTGCTGCACGCGACCAGTCAGAACGTCGACGCGGCGGAGAACGGCATCGTCTTCATCGACGAGATCGACAAGATCGCGCGGCGCGGCGGCGGGCAGCGCACCGGCAACGGCCAGCGCGACATCGGCGGCGAGGGCGTGCAGCAGTCGCTGCTCAAGATCCTCGAGGGCGAGAAGCTCTTCGTGCCGATGAACGTCACCGCGCACTGGAACAAGTACGACTACGTCGAGATCGACATCTCGAACATCCTCTTCATCTGCGCCGGCTCGTTCTCGGACATGGAGGAGACGAGCGAAGGACGCAGCGTCGGCTTCTTCGACGTGCCGGGACCGGCGCGGCGGGAGGTGTCGTCCGAGGATCTGGTGAAGTACGGATTCCTGCCGGAGCTGCTGGGACGGCTGCCCGTGCGTGTCGAGTTACAGCAGCTCGCCCCCGCCGATCTCGTAGCGATTCTCACCGAGCCCCGCGAGGCGATGATCCCCGAGTACCAGCGCCTCTGCGCGCTCGATCAGATCCAGCTCGAGTTCACCCGCGAGGCGCTGTTCACGATCGCCGAGGCGGCGCTGACGCAGAGGCTCGGCGCGCGCGCCTTGCGGGCCATTCTGGAGAAGGTACTGCACCCGATCCTGTTCGTCGGACCGGAGCGGGCGGGCGAGCGGATCGTGGTCGAAGCAGCGGACGTGCGCCGCGTAACGGCGTAGACTGCGCGGCGCATGCGCACGATCGGAATCGCCGCGAAGGTCACCGCTCCTCCTGCTCTGGCGTACGCGGAAGAGATCGCGAACGAGTTGCGGGCCGGCGGGCGTCAGGTGATCTTCGACGAAGACACGGCCGCGCTGCTCAATGGGAAATTCGACGCGCAGCCGAAGTCCGAGCTCGGCAAGCACTGCGATCTGCTGATCACCTTCGGCGGCGACGGCACGCTCCTCTCCGTCGCCCGCCACGCCCCCGAGCCCGTCCCCATCCTCGGCGTCAACATGGGCACTCTCGGCTTTCTCACCGAGATCCGCGTCGAGGAGTTTCCGGACGTCCTCGAGCGCGTGCTGGACGGTCACTACTTCGTCGAGCCGCGCGTGACGTTCACCGTCAGCGTGAGCGGCCCCGATCGCGACTCGTCGAAGAGCTACCGCGTCCTGAACGACGTCGCCATCAACAAGAGCGCGGTGGCGCGCATCATCGAGATGCGGGTCAGCGTGGCGGGACTCTTCGTCTCCACCTTCCGCGGCGACGGGATGATCATCGCGACGCCCACCGGCTCCACCGCCTACAACCTCTCCGCGGGCGGTCCGATCATCTACCCGACCATGGGCGCGGTGGTGATCACGCCGATCTGCCCGCACATGCTCACCAACCGTCCGCTCGTGCTCCCGGACGAGCTGGACATCGAGGTCGGTCTGATCACGCCCGACGCGAAAGACATCTTCCTCACCCTCGACGGCCAGGAAGGCTTCGAGATCAGCGATCGCGATCGCGTTTGCGTCCGAAAGGCGCCGGAACGGGTACTCTTGGTGCAGTCACCGGAGAAGAACTACTTCGATGTTCTCCGCAACAAACTGAAGTGGGGCGAGGGATGAGAAGCCTGATCGTCGTCGCGTCGTTGTTGCTGGCGGGGAGCGCGCTCGCCGCGGACCCTGTGTACATCGACCAGCTCATGGAGCAGTCAGTGTCGGCTCTGCGGACGACGTTCCCCGGACTGAAAAAAGAAGGATGCTTCCGCATCGGTGCCGAGCGGTTCCTGCTGATCGCCATCGACAAAAAGGATCAGAAGCCGTGGCGGGTGATGATCGCGAACACGGCGCCATGCCGGCGCCCCGAAGACGTAACCGGGCTGGATGTACGCGATCGGCGGGGCATTGAAGTCGGCCTGGGCTCGATGCAGATCATCGAGAAGCTCGGACGTCCCGACGCCGCGGCCGCGCCCGACCCCACTCTGCGCAAGCTCGGCGATACGGAGTACTTCTACATCTGCCGGGTGAGCGACGGATGCGCGCGACACACGAGCGTCTTCGTGCGCGACGGGCAGGTGACGGCGTTTGGGGAGTGGTATTCGCAGTAGGCGCCGTAGGACCTATGGGACGTATAGGACCTATGGGACTTAGCGAAGAGACGCTTCGTACGTTTTCCGCACCGCCGCTACGTACGCGCGGGTCTCGCGATAGGGCGGGATGCCGCGGTGCTTTTCGACCGCTCCGGGGCCGGCGTTGTAGGCGGCGAGGGTGAGATCGAGATCGCCGTTGAAGGTGTCGAGGAGCGTGCGCAGGTAGCGCGTGCCGCCGTAGATGTTTTCGCGCGCGTCGAAGATGTCGCGGACGCCGAGGTACTGGGCGGTGGCGGGCATGAGCTGCATGACGCCGCATGCGCCCGCGCTCGACACCGCGCGAGTGTTGAACGCCGACTCGCGCCGGGCGACCGCGGCGACGAGGCGGGGATCGACGCCGTGCGTGCGGGCCGCGTCGTGAATCGCGGCCTCGAGCTCTTTCGGCACGCGCGCGGTCGCGCGCGTGTCGTACGCCGCGGCGAAGCGGCTGCCGAGAACGCGCGTGCTGCGCAGCGTCACCAGCGCTTCGCGGATGTTGCCGAAGAAGCGATACGCGGTGATCGAGCGGCTGTCGTTGCTGATCACCACTTTGCCGGGCTTCTTGAGGCGCGCGTTCGGAACGGCAGACGCGGTGAACCGACGCTCGTCTGCGCCGGCTGCCGATGCGACGAGCAGCGTGACCGCGATCACTGATCCGATTTTCATGAGCAATCACGGAACTGACATCGGGCGTGTAGCATTCCCCACATGCGAATCATCGTTGCATTACTCCTCACCGCTCTGTTTGCCTGCGCACCGTTGCAACGGCCAGCAGAGTCCGTTCCGATGACTTCGCGAGGCACACTCTTCATCGCCGGCACGGTCGTGGCCGGTCCGGACCAGACGCCGCAGAAAGACTGGGCGGTTTACGTCGAGGACGGCGTGATCCGCGACGTCGGCTTGCGCGCCGAACTGATGCGCACGCATCAGTTCGTGACCACCTACGGCATCCCCGGCGGCACGATTCTCCCCGGCCTCACCGACGCACACGGCCATCTCTACGGCCTCGGCCTTTCCCTCGACACCGTCAGCCTCGTGAACACGAAATCGTTCGACGAGGTCCTCGCCCGCGTGAAAGAGCGCGCCGCCACGACGCCGAAGGGCGACTGGATCACCGGACGCGGCTGGGATCAGAACGACTGGCCGGTCAAGGAGTTCCCCACCGCGGCGATGCTCGACGCGGTCTTACCCGATCATCCGGTGTTTCTGCGCCGTATCGACGGCCACGCCGCGGTCGTGAACACCGCCGCGCTGCGAGCGGCGGGGGTGACGGCGGCATCGAAGGATCCCGAAGGCGGGCGGGTGATCCGCGACGCAAGCGGCAATCCCACCGGGACGTTCATCGACGCGGCGATGGACCTCGTTGAGGATCACATCCCCGCGCCGAGCGCCGCGCAGCGCAAGGCGCGCGTGCTCGCAGCGGCGCAGAACATCGCCGCGAATGGCCTGACGGAGATGCACGACGCCGGGATGGACGCGGCGACGATCGCCGCCGTCAAAGAACTGATCGACGAGAAGCGCTTCCCGATCCGCGTGTACGCGATGCTCGGTGACAACGACGCGCTGTTGCGCACGTGGTTCGCGCAGGGGCCGCTCGTCGAGTACGGCGGCCGCCTCACCGTCCGATCCGTGAAGCTCTACGCCGACGGCGCCCTCGGCAGTCGCGGCGCCGCGCTCCTCGAGCCCTACACCGACGACCCCGGCAACAGCGGCCTGATGATCGCGAAGCCCGAGCACATCGAAGACGTCGCGCGCCGCGGACGCGCCGCCGGATTCCAGATCAACACGCACGCGATCGGCGATCGCGGCGTGCGCAACGTGATCGACTCGTATGCCCGCGCCGGCGTCACGCCGAACGAGCGCTATCGCGTCGAGCACCTGCAGGTCATCGCGCCGTCCGACGTGCCGAAGCTCATCGAGCGCGGCATCATCGCGTCGATGCAGCCGACGCACGCGACGTCGGACATGTACTGGGCCGAGGCGCGCCTCGGGCCGGAGCGGGTGAAGGGGGCGTATGCGTGGCGCACGATTCTCGACGCCCGCGGCCGCCTGGCCCTCGGGTCCGACTTTCCGGTGGAGGAAGTGAATCCGTTCTTCGGCGTCTACGCGGCAGTGACGCGCCAGGATCAGGAGGACAAGCCGGCCGGCGGATGGTATCCGGCGCAGCGTCTGACGCTCGCGGAGGCGATCCGCGGCTTCACGTCCGACGCCGCGTACGCCGCGTTCGAGGAGAAGAGCCGCGGAACGATCGAGGTCGGGAAGCTCGCCGACTTCACGATCGTCGGGGACGACCTTTACGCCACGCCGTCGGCGGACCTGTACAAGGCGAAGGTGCGCTTCACGGTCGTCGCCGGAGAGATCGTTTACGACTCGAAGTCGTCGAAGTGAGTGAGCGCGCGGAAGTCCTGATAGCGCTCGTGCACGTCGCGGAGGGTGATCTCGCGCAGCCGGTCGAGTGAGAACTTCTCCACCGTGAACGACGCGAGCACACTGCCGAAGATGATGGCCCGGCGCAGCTCGCGCTCGGTGACTTCCGGGCGTGACGCGAGATAGCCGAGGAAGCCGCCGGCGAAGGTATCGCCCGCGCCGGTGGGATCGAATACGTTCTCGAGCGGGTACGCCGGCGCGGCGAAGATCGCCGTCTGGGTGATCATCAGCACGCCGTACTCGCCGCGCTTCACGACCAGGATCTGCGGCCCGAGGTCGAGGATCTGCCGCGCGCCTCTGACGAGGTTCGCGTCGCCCGTGAACTGGCGCACTTCCGCTTCGTTGATGATCACGAGGTCGACTTCGCGGATGACGCCTTCCAGCTCGGCGCGCTTGATCGAGATCCAGAGGTTCATCGTGTCGAGGGCCACGAGGCGCGGGCGCGGTTTGGCTTGATGCAACACGTCGTACTGCAGCTCGGGCTGGATGTTGGCGAGGAAGAGAACGTCTGCCTGCTTCTGACGCTCGTTCAGCTTCGGTGCGAAGTTGGCGAAGACGTTGAGCTGCGTGTCCCGCGTCTTCGCGACGTTCAGGTCATAGCCGTACTCACCGCTCCAGAAAAACGTCTTCTCGCCCGGGACGCGCTGCAGCCCCTCGGTGTTGATCTTCCGGCCCTCGAAAACCGACGCGTCGGCGTCCGTGAAGTCCTCGCCGACCACGGCCACGAGATCGACTTCCGTGAAGAACGACGCGGCCACGGAGAAGTACGTGGCCGACCCGCCGATGCAGCGGTCGACCTTCCCGAACGGCGTTTCCAGAGCATCGAAAGCAACACTTCCAACGACGAGGATCGGCATAAGCGCGCGGGAGAGTACCACGCGCTACGGCAGGTACTTACCGACGATCGCCGCGAGGTCGTCCTTCACCTTCGGCGGGATCGCGGCGCGGTCGGTCATGATCGCGTACTGCAGCGCATTCGCGCACGCGCAATCGCGTTTGCGATTGGCGGCGCCGGCGATCGACGCGCGGAAGATGGTCTGGGCCATCGCCGAGTTCTGGCGGAGGTAGCCGAGGATCTGTTCGACGCTGACGTCATCGTGCTCGGGGTGCCAGCAGTCGTAGTCGGTGACGAGGGCCATCGTCGCGTAACAGATCTCCGCCTCACGGGCGAGCTTCGCCTCGGTCAGGTTGGTCATGCCGATGACGTCCGCGCCCCAGGAGCGATAGAGGTTCGACTCCGCGCGGGTGGAGAACTGCGGGCCTTCCATGCAGACGTACGTGCCGCCGATGTGCACGCGCGCGCCGGCCGTGCGTCCGCCCTCGGCCATCAGAAGCGACACGCTCGCGCAGATCGGGTCCGCGAACGGCACGTGCCCGACGATGCCGTTGCCGAAGAAGGTGTCGGCGCGATGGCGCGTGCGATCGATGAACTGGTGCGGGAAGACGATGTCGGTCGGGTGATAGTCCTCTTTCATCGAGCCGACCGCACTGGCAGAGAGAATCGTGTGCACGCCGAGAAGCTTGAAGCCGTAGATGTTCGCGCGGTAATTCACCTCGGACGGCGTGAAGCGGTGCCCGCGTCCGTGACGCGACAGGAACGCGACGCGCACGCCGTCCACTTCGCCGAGGACGTACGGATCGGACGGGGCGCCGAACGGCGTCTCCACGCTGCGCTCATAAAGCACCTGGAGACCCTGCATCTCGTACAGCCCGGAGCCGCCGACGATGCCGACCTGAATCTTTTCTGCGCTCATCGTTACCTCACGGTGTTGCTGTGTTGCTGGTTGCTGTGTTGCTGTGGCACGGCGTGGCGGCGCACTCAACCAGCAACGCAGCAACCAGCAACGACGTGAGCCGCAGGCTCACGTCTG
This sequence comes from Thermoanaerobaculia bacterium, assembly GCA_035536275.1. GTDB lineage: Bacteria > Acidobacteriota > Thermoanaerobaculia > Gp7-AA8 > Gp7-AA8 > QHVT01. Next base: position 21,521 of record DATLOL010000066.1, on the reverse strand, counting down.
GAACCTCCGCAACGACTGCTCGATCGCCTCGCGCACGCGGATGGCCAGCTCGACGGCGGCCAGTCCGTCCTCGCCCGAGACGATCGGGCGCGAGCGGTCGCGCACGCATTGCAGGAAGGCCTCGTTCTCCGCGCGAAGCGGTTCCTTCTTCGCGATGTCGAGCTCGAACGGGCGCAGCGCGCGTGTGCCGTCTGCCTGCTCGATGAGGCGGTAGCCCTTCACTTCCTGCTCCTTCGTGTCGACGGACATGTAGAAGTCGGCGCCGAAGAAACGCTGCTTGCGCACGCGCTCCGAGGAGACGCGGCTGGCGGTGAGATTGGCGACCGCGCCGTTCTCGAGCTCGAGGCGTACGTTCGTGATGTCCACCTTGTCCGTGAGCACGGGCACTCCGACGGCGCGGACGTCCACCACTTCCTGCTGCAGCAGCGACTGGACGAGGTTGAGATCGTGGATCATCAGGTCGAGGAGCACGTCGACGTCGAGCGATCGCGGAACGAACACGCCGAGGCGCTCGGCCTCGAAGTAGCGGCAGTGGCGGACCATCTCCGCGACCGCGGTGATAGCCGGGTTGTAGCGCTCGACGTGGCCGATCTGGATGATGCGCTTGCGCTCCGTGGCCAGCGCGATGAGCTCGCGGGCCTCCCCGGTCGTCGCGGTCATCGGCTTCTCGATGAGGACGTCGCGGCCGGCTTCGAGGAACTGTTTCGCCACCTCGTAGTGCGAGGTCGTCGGGGTCGCGATGATCGCGCACTCGACGTCTTCCACCAGCGCGGCCACGCTCGGATAGCGCTTGATGCCGAGCGCCGAGCCGACGTCCGCGGCGATGGCGTCATTCGTCTCGACGAACCCCGCGAACGTCGCCTCCGGAATCTCGGTGAGAATGCGCGCGTGCAGCCGCCCGAGGTAGCCGGTGCCGACGACGCCGACGCGGGTGGTCATCGAATCACTCCTCTCTTCGACCCCCGGATGAACTCCGCGAAGTAGCGGACCTCGGCGTGGAAGCCGAGCTCGGACTCGATCTTCTCCAGCGCGTCATTGAGCAGCATCTTCGAGCGCGTGAGGATGCGATAGGCGCGCTGCAGCGCCTCGACCGTGTCCTTGTTGAACCCTTTGCGCTCCAGGCCGATGTTGTTCACGCCGTACGTTTTCGCGGGACGGTTGCCGACGGTCTTCACGTACGGCAGCACGTCCTGCGTGCAGATCGAGCCGCCGCCGATGAACGCGTGGTCGCCGACGCGGCAGAACTGATGGACCGCGGAGAACGCGCCGATCGTCGCGAAGTCGCCGACCTCCACGTGCCCCGCCAGCGTGGCGTTGTTGGCAAAGACGGTGTGGTCGCCGACGCGGCTGTCGTGCGCCACGTGCGCGTAGGCCATGAAGAAACCGTGCGAGCCGACCGTGGTAATGCCGCCGCCACCGACCGTGCCGCGGTTGACGGTCACGAACTCGCGGAAGACGTTGTCGTTGCCGATACGCAGCTCCGTCTTCTCGCCCCTGAACTTGAGGTCCTGCGGCGGCGTGCCGATCGACGCCTGTCCGGCGAACTGATTGCGCTCGCCGATCTGCGTCGGCCCTTCGATACGCGTGTATGGACCGATCGTCGTGCCCGCGCCGATGGTGACGTGCGGTCCGATGACGGTGTACGGACCGACCGTGACGTCGGGCGCGAGAACGGCTTCACTGCTGATGATCGCGGTCGAATCGATCACTGCGGCCGCTCCACCATCACGCTGAGCAGCTCTGCCTCAGCGACCACGGCGTCATTGACCCTGGCCGTGCCCTTCACCTTGACCGTGCTCGCGCGCCGCGCCAGGACTTCGCATTCGAGGATCAGCTGATCGCCCGGGACGACCGGCTTGCGGAAGCGGGCCTTGTCGACGCCGCCAAACAGGAAGAGTTTCTTGTCGCGGTCTTCGATCTCGCGCAGGAACAGCACCGCCGCGCACTGGGCCATGGCCTCGACGATCAGGACGCCGGGCATGACCGGCGCGCCGGGGAAGTGTCCCTGAAAGAACTGCTCGTTCGCGGAGACGTTTTTCAGGCCGACGATGCGCTTGCCGTCCTCATGGATCTCCAGGATGCGGTCGACGAGCAGCATTGGGTAGCGATGCGGCAGAAGCTTCATGATCTCGGTGATGGTCAACATAGGCCTTTACCTCTTTCCTCGCTGCTGGCGCACGTACTCGCGTTGCGGCACCGCCGGGATCCCGCGTACCCACACGCCCTCGGCCACGTCGTCGAAGACGGCACTCTTCGAATAGATGCGCGCGCGGCTGCCGATCTTCAGATGACCGGCGAAGCCGGACTGGCCGCCGACCTGTACGTCATCCCCGAGCTCCGTCGAGCCTGCAATGCCCACCTGCGCGACGAGCAGGCAGCGCTTGCCGATGCGCACGTTGTGTCCGACCTGGACGAGATTGTCGATCTTCGTGCCCTCGCCGATGACGGTCTCGCCGAGGGCGGCGCGATCGATGGTGGTGCCCGCGCCGATCTCGACGTCGTCCTCGATCCGGACGATCCCGACCTGCGGGATCTTGTGATGGCGTCCCTGATCGTCGGTCGCGAATCCGTAGCCGTCGCCACCGATGACCACGCCGCTGTGAATCACGCAACGCTGTCCGATCCGGCAGGCGTAGTAGATCGAGACGTGCGGATAGATGATCGTGCCATCGCCGATGACGGCGCTCGGCTCGATGGTGACGTTCGGATAGATGACGACGTCGTCGCCGATCGTGACGTCGTCGCCGATCGAGGTGAAGGCTCCGACCGCGACGTTGCTGCCGAGCTTTGCCGACGGCGCGATGTCCGCTTTCGCGGAGATGCCGGCCGGCTTTGGCCTGTCGGCGAAGAAGTGCGCGACCGTGGTGGCCATGGCGTAGTAGGGATTGGCGACGCGGATGTACTTCGGGGAGTCGCCGGGGAGATCGTTCGCGACGAGGACGGCCGCCGCGTTCGTGCTTTCGAGCTGCGCCGCGTACTTCGGGTTCGAGAGGAAACTGATTTGCTGCGCCGTCGCCTCGCTCAGGGGTGCGACGCCAATGACCTCCGCGTCCGGGCCATCGTAGCGGCCGGAAACGAAGGAGACGATGTCACGGAGAGCGACCGGGGGCATTGCGGGGGCGGATTCTATAGCGCTTCGCGCGTTGCTGGTTGCTGGTTGTCTGGGCCATGTCGGCGAATGGCCAGCAACCAGCAACCAACAACAGAAAAGCCTCCCTTTCAGGAGGCTTTTCGAGCAACCTCGCGCGCAGCGCGAGCCGTTACTTCTTCGCCGCGGCCGCGGGCTGGGCGGAGTTGAAGCGCTGGATCACCGTCTCGGTGATGTCGATCGCTTCGGACGCGTAGACCAGGCCGGACTCGAACTTGTTGAAGATCGCGGCCAGACCCATCTCCTTGCCGATGGCGTCGATGACCGGCTTGATGCGGCCCTCGAGGGCCATCAGCTCGCGGTCGCGGGCCTCACCGATCTCGCGCTCCGCATCCTGCGCGTAGCGCTGCATGTTGATGCGCTTGTCGGCGAGCTGCTTCTGCATGTCGGTGATCTTGTCTTCGCTGAGCGAGAGGCGCTTGGTCGCGATGTCGGCGTCGAGCTTCTTCAGCTCTTCGTCCATCGACTTGGCCTGGTTCATCTTGTCGTCCTGCAGCTTCTTCAGCTTGTCATAGGCGGCCTTGCCGGCCGTCGACTGAGTGAGGACCTTCTGGACGTCGATCACCGCCACGCGCGCTGGCGTCGTCTGCGCGAACATCGGCGCCGCGAGGGCGGCCGCGGCAACTGCAACGAGGAACTTCTTCATGGGGATCTCCTTCTTGATCGTCGGACAGTGGCAAAAGCCACCGCTATTTAGAACGTATTCCCGATAGTGAACTGGAAGCCTTCGAACTCATCGCAGCGTGGCCCGCCGGTGGCGCAGTCCGCCGTCTCCGGCCGCAGGTTGACGGCGTAGATGAACCGCAGCGGGAACTGGAACACGGGCAGGAAAAGACGCATCTCGGCGCCCGCGCTGAACCGCAGCTTGCCGAAGTCGATGCTCTCCTGGTAACCGTAAGCCTTGCCCGCGTCCGCGAACAGCACCAGGCGGATCGGATCGTTGACGCGGTAGATGTACTCGAAGTTGTAGGTCATGTGGCTGTAGCCACCGGCCGGACGCAGGCCGCGGCCCGGGAACTCCTCGTACGGTCCGAGGGTGCCGTAGCCGAAGCCGCGCACCGAGAACTCGCCGCCCACGAGGAAGCGATCCGAGGTCGGCACGCAGAGGTCCGGGACTTCGCGGGAGAGCTCGTTGTACGTATGCGCGCAGTCGTCGCGGAACGAGAAGATGTAGCCCGCGTCGAGGTTCGCGCTGACGGAGCTGCGCCGCGACAGGCGCACGAAGCGCGTCACGCCGAGCGTCGGCTTGAACATCTCGACCGAGCCGCCGAGCGGACCGCCGGCATAGGCCAGGGCCACCGCCATGCGCGAGCCGCGGGTCGTGTCGAACGGGTTGTCGCGCGAGTCGTACCGGTACGACGGCACGATCGTCGACGTGATGAAGCGAAGGTCGTTCACGAGCGGCAGAGGAATGTTGCCCTGCGGATCGGGGACTTCCTGCGACTGGTACACGCTCCGCGAGCGCTCGTAGCCGTACAACAGCCCGATCGAGTCGAAGCGGCGCAGGCGATAGCCGTACGCGATCGTGCCGCCCTTGCCACGCTGCTCGTAGCCGAACGACGCCGGCAGCACGGTCTCGCGGTTGTACAGCGAGACGCCGAGCGAGTTCGGCGTGTCGAGGAACCAGGGATCGGAGTAGGAGATGGAGAAGAAGTTCGTGCGCCGTCCGCGCTGGTAGCCGAGGGAGAAGTTCTCGCCCTCGCCGAGGAAGTTGCGCGTCGCGAACTGCGCCTGCACGAAGAACCCGCCGCCCTCGGAGTAACCGCCGCCGAACTGGACGTCGTTCTTCCCTTCCTCGATGCCCTTCACCGTCACGTCGACGGTCTTCGACTCCGGATTCACCTTGAAGTCGGGGTTGTCGTTGATCTTGAAGAACCCGAGCTGCCCGAGCTTGTAAATGCTCTGCTTGAAGGTCTCCATGTCCATGATCTGACCTTCCTCGAGGAAGATCTCACGGCGGAGAACCTTGTCCTTGGTGGTGGTGTTGCCGACGAACTCCAGACGGCCGAGGCGGAACTGATCGCCTTCGAACACGTTCAGCTTCACGTCGACCACGTTGTTCGGCTTGACCGTGTATTCGGGGTCCACGTACGCGTAGATGTAGCCGCGCATGCGGTAGGCCTCGCCGAAGGCGTCGACGCGGGCCTGGATCGGCTTCCGGCGCAGGGTGTCACCGGCCGTCAGCGGCCAGTTGCCGATGATCTGCTCGTTGGTGAAGACCGTGTTCCCTTCGACCGAAACGTCGCCGAAGGTGTGGACGTCGCCTTCCTTCACCGGAACGGTGATGCGCACCCGCTTGGCGCTGGTGACGATCTGCGGGTCGCCGAACGACACGGACTGGTAGCCATGGTCCTGGTAGAAGTTCTTGATGTGCTCGAGGTCTTCGTCGAGCTTGGAGGGAACGTAGAGGTTCTTCTTGCGCACCCAGGTGTAGAGGTTGTGCTTCTTGACCTCTTTCATCTGGCCGCGGAGGCGGGAGTCGGAGAAGGTCTTGTTGCCGACAAAGTCGATCGAGGCGACCTTGGCCTTGATGCCTTCGTTGATGATGAAGACGATCTTTTTGTCGCCGGGCGTCGCCAGATCCTCGGTGATCGTGTCGATCTGGACTCCCTCGAAGCCGCCCTCGGTGTACGCGCGCTTGATCGATTCCGCGGCGCGCTTGACCAGGGTCTGCTCGATCGTGTTGCCGATGTGGAGGTCGATCTTGTCGCGCTCGAGGGCCTCATTGATCTTGGTCTGGTTGAGCTCCTTGTTGCCGCGGAACTCGACCGAGCCGATGCGGGGACGCTCCTTCACGACGGCGCGCACGACCACGCCCGTGTCGCCGCGTTCGGCCTCGATGCGGATGTCGTCGAAGAGCCCGGTCTGCCAGAGGTTGACGAAGTTGCGCCGGACGGCGGCGGGATCGTAGACGTCACCGGGGGTGACGCCGAGGTAGACGCGGATCGTGTCGCTGGCGACGGAGGTGTTGCCCACCGCCTCGAAGCGCTCCACGATCTGCCCCGAAAGGTTCTGCTGCGGCGTCGCGGGCGCGGGCGCATCGGTGATGCGGCCGCCGGACGGCGAGTCGAGAATCATCCCGGGCCGGGGACGCGGACGTTCCTGATTCTGCCCCGCCGGAGGAGGCGGAGTTTGTGCGCGCGCCACGCCCGCGAAGGCGAAGAGCACGAGCATGGCTAGGGTTCGAGTCATAAGTTCTTGCCGAGACTTCGGTTTTGATGTGAGACGCACGACCCCGGATGGAGGTCACGCGCGACATGGAACACGGGAAAAACGCGGCGCATTCTGGCACATATGATTCGCGCCGTGGCCCGGGTCCGATTCTTTGTTCTCCTCTTGTTTTCCGCGGCCGCCGGCGCCGCTCCCCTCCCCGAGATCGCCCTCCGGCCCCGGGAAGCCGTCCTGCGCATCGCGGTCACAGGCGATACCGGCAGCGGCGCGAACACGGTTGCGGCCGGGATCGCCCGCCTCCACGCGCAGAAACCGCTCGACGCGATCGTGCTCACGGGCGACAACTTCTATCCCTGCGGCGTCACGTCCGAGGAGGACCCGCGGTGGAATCTCGTCACCGCTTTGACACGCGTCGGCGCGCCCGTCCTCCCCGTCCTCGGCAATCACGACTCCTGCGGCAAGGCCGATCCGCTGGCCCAGGTGCGGGCGACCGGCGTGATCGAGAACTGGCGGATGCCCGGGCGCCAGTACGCGGTGCGCTTCGGCGTGGCCGACTTCGCCATGCTCGACACGACGCCGTACGTGCGCGGCAAAAGCCGCGACGCGGAGGCGGCGCTGCGGGCGACGTTCGAGTCTTCGACCGCGCGGTGGCGGGTGGTGGTGGGACACCACCCCGTCATCTCGTCCGGCTACCACGGCTACTTTCCGCGCGACGAGGTCAAAGCGATGCGCGAGATCATCCCGGCGCTACGCGAGACGAAGGCACACCTCTACATCTGCGGCCACGATCATCACGTCGAGCTGCTGCGCGGGCGGATGCTGCACCTCGTCAGCGGCGCGGGATCGGAGCCGATACCGCCGATCAAGCTGCGGATGTCGACGGTGTTCCCGCCGGAGATCCGCCGCGAGCGGATCGGATTCGCGGTCGTCGAGATGGACGCGAAGAGGATTCGGGTGCGGTTCTACGACGCGAAGGGAAAGCCGCGGAGCGAGTGGCTCTAGCACGGCGCCGAGTGTCGCGTGTCATCCCGCGCCTTGGCGCGGGATCCCCTCCCTACGGAGCGAGCGCTGGGTTCCAACAGGAGATTCCGCGCCGGAGGCGCGGAATGACACAGAAACAGGGGGTCCCTCGACTTCGCTCGGGATGACACCCAATCAGCCGTACGTCATCCGCCCGCCGCCGAAGGACCAGTTCCCCTTCGTCACCTCGACGAGACTGACCAGGACGTCGTCGGGACGGACATCCACCGACTCCTGCAGACGCTTCGCGATGTCGGCGTAGAGCGCGCGCTTGATCTCCGGCGTGCGTCCGGCGTTGAGGGTGATCTGCACGACGACCAGCCCTTCGCCGCGAGCGACGCCGCCGTACGACGGATGCGCGATCAGGCGGTCCGCCTCCACTTCTTCGATGATGTGGAAGCGGTCGTCCGCGGGAACGTTGGCGGTAGCCACGAGCGCGTAGTGAACCGCGTTCGACGCGTCGCGGAGAAACTCGGCAGAGCGGCCTTTGCGGAGGGTGATGCGAACCAGCGGCACGGCGGCCGATTATACTGACGGCATCGTGAGAGTCGCTTTTTGCGTTGCCCTTTCGCTGGTCTTCGTGTGTCCGCTGTTCGCCGACGTCGTCGACGACACGTACCAACAGATCCACACACGCGTCTGCACGGAACTGCAGGCTCAGACCTGTCCGTCGGTGCGTGACGCCGAGGAGAAATGGGCCTTCGTGGCAACGTGGTGCGACCGCCACGGCACCGACGCGTTGTGCAGCGGACTCGATGCGCTGGAGCCATCGAAACCGATCGTCATCGCCTTCGATCACGATGCGCAGTCGTGGCGTCCGATCCGCGGCCTCGCGCCGATGAACCTCGAGGCGAATCTCAAAGGTGAAGTGACGGCGCTGACGAAGAGCGGGAAGCGGGTCCTGGCGGTCGTCGAGTCGACGAACCCGCTGCTCTACACCGCCGCCGCGGGCGCGATCACGGAGACGGATGCGGCGGTCGTCGCTGAGCTGAAGGCGTTTCTCACGAAGCTCGCACCGGCGATCACCGGTGTGCTCGAGTCTCCGGACGGGCCCCTCACGTTCGAGCAAAAAATCGCCGAGCTGGAAGCGGCGATCGGTAAGGTGCGCGCGGTGACCGAGCAGTGGCAGCTCGCGCGCAAGTTCGCGGAAGACGTCGAGCATCGCCGCCACGGCAAGTACACGCTGATGAAGCTGAACGACATCGACGAGGCGCTGGCCGAGGTCAAGGAAGCATCCGATGCGCTGGAGTCGGTGACGGCTTGCGCGCCCGTGGTCACGGCCATGCTGGCTTTGTTCGACACGCCGCCCGACGACGTCGCGGAGCTGGAGAAGAAGCGCAAGGCCGTGAACATGCCCCTGAGTTGCGAGCAGGAGCTCCGGCCGCTCCGCGACGACGCCGACAGCGCCATCCGCGAGCTCCGCGAGGCCGCCGCCGCGGACAAGCCGGCGAAGGAGCAGAACTGGCGGGACCTCGCCACGAGCGCACGGGAACAGCTCGCGAAGCACACCAAGGCCCAAAACCTGCGCGCCGCCGCGACCGAGATGCTCGGCGCCAAGCGCGCCGAGATCCGCGGCATCTTCAACGACGTGCGCAAATTCGAGACGCGGCTGATGGAGTTCGTCGTCACCACCGCGACGAAGGAATCCAAAGATCCGATCCTGACCGGCGACGTAGCGGACTTTTTCGTCGCCCCGCGCGCGGCCATGACCGGCGGCGTCGGCGAGAAGGTACGCAACCGCACGCTCACCGTCACCAAGTCCTCCCCCTTCGACAAGGCCGACACGCGCCGTCCCGATTCCGTCGCCACCGCCTTCGGCATCGGCTCGCTGTTCACGTCGCAGATCGACGTCGGCGCCGCGCTCACGCACACGCCGCTCGACAATCCCGTGTTCGGCGTCCAGAGCGTCGACGGCAAGAACGTGATCGTCGTGAAAGACGAGAAGAGCCGCTCCGGAAAGATCGGCCTCTTCGTTTCGCTTCCGTTCTTCCTCTACGCGGCGCCGCATTCGAACTGGTCGCGCAACCTCGCCGTCGACGTCGGCACGAACGTCAGCGACGAGCCGGCCCTCTTCCTCGGCCTCTCCTGGCAGCCCATGCGCCTGATCCGCCTCGGCGCCGGCGGCACGATGCAGCAGGTCAAGGCGCTCGACGGCCAGGAGCTCGGCCGGACCGTTACCGCGGCGACCGACATCCGCCAGAAGAACGCTCGCGAGATGTCGTGGTACGCGTCGTTCAGCCTTTCGTTCGCCGGGCTGGACCTGTTCAAGAAGTGATGCACGGGGCGCGACAGCTGATCGCGCTGGTGCTGATCGCCGCCGCGTGCGCGCAGCCGCCGGCGCCGGCGCCGGTCGAGACGAAGGTCGAAGGACCGCGTGCGCCGATCCGCACCGACCGCGAGTCGTACGCGATGCGCGACGTCCGGCTGACGATCGTCGCAACGTACACCGCCCCGCGCGCCGCCTACATCACCAACTGCAACGGCGCGCAGCCGATGGGACTGCAGCGCTTCGTCAACGGTCAATGGGTGAACGCGTGGGTAGCCGCGCTGAACGGATGCTTCTCGGAGCCGATCGCGCTGCAACCCGGTGGGCAGCACACCGCCACGCTGACCATCCTTCCCGGCGCCGGAGCGATCACGCATCCACTGGAGACCGGCCTCTATCGCGTGGCCTGGTACGGCGTTCTCGCCTCGTATGACCCGCGCAAGCCGCCGCACACCGACGAGCTGCCGCTCGAAGATCGAGTGTCCGCGCCGTTCCGCATCGAAGTGACGCAGCAGCCCGCCGCAACGACGCCGCCTCCACCGCCGTCCGCGCAACGGGGTGCCGAAGTGACGGTGTCGGGCACGGTGCTGAACGCGAGCGGGCACCGCATCGCGCACGCCGACGTCGTCGCGCACGCCGCGGATGACCTGTGCCACGCGTTCTCGATTCACGTCGGCGCGCACACCGACGGGAACGGCGAATACGCCGCGACCGTCCCGATGGACGTGACCTGCGTGGTCATCGACGCGCGCAGCGGCGGCACGTCACGGCAGGTGGCGCAGAGCGTCACCGGCCGCCGCGCGCGCATCGACGTCCGCCTTCCCCGCGCGGAGCCGCTGTCCGCAGCGGAACAACATCAACTGGTGCGTCTTCTTGCCGAGGCGATCAGCGATCCGTCGCGGAGCCGCGCGGAGCTGCAGCCCTACATCCTGCACGGGCCGGAAGCGCTGCGCGTCGCCATCGACCACTACCGCATCCTCCTCGGCGATCACGTCGTCGCCACCGGCATGGAGCTGCGCGGCGCGAACGGACGCACGTCACGAGTCGACATCACCCAAAAGGATCTCGTCCGTCTCCACAGTCCGCTCCTCGACTACGGCTTCCGCGGCGAGCGGTTCATGAGTGTTTATCTGCGGACGATTGCGTCCGGCGACGCTGTGCGCCTCTCGCAGGTCCTCAATCCGGACGATATCGACGTGCCGGTGGAGCGCGCGCAGGAGATCATCGACGACTACCGCCGCCGCTATCGCGATGTGGTGTCGATCCGTGCAGAATTCGTCGACTATGACGAGACGCGCCACGTGCTGCGCTGGCGTCTGCGGGGCGCGAACGGGATCACGGAGACGATCGACCTCGGATTCGGCGATGGGCTGATCGGGATTCGCGAACGATGAAACGGCTGCTCATTCTTTTCCTGTTCACCGGCTGTGCGACGGAGGCACGAGTCACCCGGCCCGAGATCCGCGGGGTCTGGATCGCCACGGTCAACAACATCGACTGGCCGTCGCGTCGCGATCTCACGACGGATGAACAGAAGGCCGAGCTCACGCGCCTCTTCGATCGCGCCGCGGCGATGGGACTGAACGCCGTGTTCCTCCAGGTACGTCCGATGGCCGACGCGATCTACCCGGCCACGGACTCGCCGTGGAGCGAGTACCTGACCGGGACGATGGGCCGCGCGCCGGAGCCCGCGTACGATCCGCTCGCCTTCGCGATCGAGGAGGCGCACGCGCGCGGACTCGCACTGCACGCGTGGTTCAACCCGTTCCGCGCGCGGCATCCGACGGCCACGTCTCCGCTCGCGGCCCCGCATCTCGCCGTGCGCAAGCCCGAGCTGGTGCGGACGTACGGAAAGCATCTCTGGCTCGATCCGGGGGACGCCGGCGCGCGCGATGAAGTCCTGGCCGCGGTGCTCGACGTGGTGCGCCGCTACGACGTCGACGGCGTGCACATGGACGACTACTTCTATCCGTATCCGGAAGAAAACGCGCCGTTCCCCGACGACACGACGTGGCATCAGTACCGCGCCGCCGGCGGACGCCTCGGGCGCGACGACTGGCGCCGCAAGAACATCAACGACTTCGTGGCCACGCTGTACCGCAGCGTGAAGACGATCCGTCCGGACGTGCAGGTCGGCATCAGCCCGTTCGGCATCTGGCGTCCGCGGCATCCGCGCCAGATCCGCGGCTTCGACGCGTACGCGAAGCTCTACGCCGACTCGCGCCTGTGGCTGCGCCGCGGCTGGGTCGACTACCTCGCGCCGCAGCTCTACTGGCCGATCGACCGGCGCGAGCAGAGCTTCCCCGTGCTGCTGCGCTGGTGGATGTCGCAAGACCGGCGCAACCGCGGCGTGGTGGCGGGATTGTTCGCCAGCAAGTGGTCGGCCGAGGAGATCGAGAAGCAGATCGCGCTGACCAAACGTGCCAGGGCGCGCGGCTTCATTCTCTTCAGCGCCAAGGCTCTGCCGGAGAGGTAACGCGATCCTTCCTGGCTTCGAGGAACCCTACGCGTTAGGGTTTCGATTTCGCACTCGTCATCGCTTTTCGCAATCGCGCGGTCTCACGCGCAGTGAGATACCGGAAACTCTGCGGCGCGCTCACCTGAAGCACATCGAGTCTCACCGGCGTCGCCAGCGGAAGCACATCAGCGATGTGAATAGCGACGCCGCGTTCTACGTCAGCGTAATAACTCCGGAAGTCGTCGCTGGAAATCGCACCGACAGCATGATGCCGTTTCCAGAGATGAGCCGGGGAGGCGTGCTCACAGTCCACGACCCGAAAAATGGCGATGATGCGCTGGACCGGTGTGCTGGCGTAAACCGCCACGTGCGTGACGCGACGACGAAATCTCGTTTTTCTGAACTCTACGTGCTTGCGACCCTCGACAATTGCGTCAGCGTAAACCGGCTTGATGGGCAATAACGCTACGCTGCAATCCGCTGGTAGAGCCATCTCGCACCCTCCTCCCGCACCCGTTGGATGGACTGTGGCGGTCCAGACAACACGCGATTCGCGATAAGTTCGCGTACCGTGATCGATGGTACCAAGACACGTGCCTGGCGGAACAGCAGCGCAATAATCTCGCCGCGCGTCGCGAGGTCGACCATCTCGGCGAACGTGTAGACAGTGCGGCGTGCCACCTCACGCGCGATGACATCCGGATTCGAGGACACAACACACCGTTCCAGCACGCCCACCGCGATAACGCCCTGCGCCCGTTGTGAGCGATAGAAAAAGAGCGTCGACCCGCCCTCAATCACCCGGATACTCGCGTTGCTCAGATACGCCTTCCGGATGCCGTTGCCGAACGCGAAGCGTCCCGGAAAGAGTGACTGCATCTCCGCCGTCTCAGGAAAGAGAAAATCGGAGAACCGCGGCTGAATCGGAATCATGTATGCGTATTGCTCGTCACGCAGGATTGCTGAGGGGCCGAACAGGGTGTTGTAGGTGAGCGGGTCATCCACTGCGGCGTCGGGCGAGAATCGTTTCGCTAGCACGAGTTCGCCGAGCGCGGTTTTCTTGCCGGTATCGTTAAAGCCAAAGTCGCTGAGTAGGTCGACGAGCTCCTCATACTTGGGCAGCACGGTCACGAAAACTCCGGCGTAGCGATTCGACTCGGCGTACGAGAACACGGCTTTGAGCACGAGTTCACCGAACCGAAACCCACGAAAGTCATCACTCACTTTGAGGCTGCAGATCTTGAGCGTCTTGCCACCTACCAGCTCTGCCTCGTTCTTCTCCTCTTTGACGATCGCAAGGGCGGCGTGACGGTCACCCATCTGCACGACCCATGTCTGCCGTTGCTCGCGCTGGCACCGCTCAAGCCAGTCGTCGAAGCCGTCATAGTCGGCTCGAAAAGATGCGAAGATCGGATCGGACCGATTGAGGGTGTAGGCGCGCGTTTCGGTGACCGCCGCCGGAGGCGGTGGACTGACATCGAAGAGGCTGCGGAGGAGTGACGTCGCGGCCGCGATGGTGAAGACGCGCTGATCGATGCCGAGGCGCTTAGCTTTCCTCGACATATCCCCGTCTTCGGTTACGAGGTAGTCGACTGCGTTCGCGTGCAGCGCCGCCAGGAGTTGATGGTCGACGTAGTCGTGACTGTCGCGCGTTGGCGTACCCAGGACGCGATCGACGTTTGCACTGGGCGGCGGATGATCAAGGCGAAGATACTTCGCGAGGAGCGCCGATCGCAGCTCTCGCCGCTCTTGGTTTCGATCGCGCGCAATGTCATCGGCGATCGCAGGATGAACGTACAGTTGATGCCCACCTGCCATCGCGACTTGGGCGAGCGCGCCCGCCGCGGCAGTATTCGTGTGCAAATCTGCGCGTCCCGTCGGTTCGAGCGGAATTACGATGTTCGTATCGATGAGCAGCTTCATCTGCCGGTTGATTGTCGGGCATTCCGATGATCAGGCAAGAAAAAGCGAAAGCTCTCGTGACGAGCAACAACGCGATGATCGCGTTAAGCCTTGGCGTGAGAGAGCGGCTTTCGATATCCTTGCCTCACTCGAAAACGAAAGCTGGAGGTAGGGCCCCATGCGGTTGATCCTCTCCCTCGTCGCCGTCGCGCTGTTGTCGGTCTCCGAGTTGTACGCCGCGTGCGGCGTCGAGCGCTGGTCGGTCAAGACCGGCACCGACCCGCAGGCGTCCTCCGTCAACCTGAGCTCGTACATCTCGTCGACGATCTACAACTTCCATCAGTCGACGCGGCCGAGCTCTCTCCCGTCGAACGGCCGCGTGTCGCCGCGCGAGACCACGCAGTACCGTCTCAGCGGGACGCTGACCAAGTACGTGCGCGAGGCCGACTCCGACTACCACCTCGTCATCCGTGACGGCTCCGGCCGCACGATGATCATCGAGCTGCCGGCCAGCAACTGCGTCGGTGCGGGCAGTCCGTTCGGTACGGGCATCGCCCGCGCGCGCTCGCAGTTCGACTCGCGCTTCACCGCGACGACTTCGATGAAGACGACCACCACGCCGGTGACCGTCACCGGCGTCGGATTCTGGGACTACATCCACGGCCAGACCGGCGTCGCGCCGAACGGCATCGAGATCCACCCGGTGCTGAACATCACCTTCGGCACGGCCGCGGAGTCGGCGCCTGAGTCGATGACGGACGAACTGCCGGAGATCGTCTGGCCCGAGGACATGGTCAAGGACGACGACGGCGGGCAGGTGCATGTGTGGCGTGGCGGCGACGCGACCAGCGACGTGCTGTTCCACGGCGGCCCGGTGATCGAAGATCCGTCGATCCGCGTGCTCTTCGCCGGCACGTGGGCCCTCGCGGACCAGCGTCCCGTCCTCGCGGCGGCGCGACAGTTCTCGCGCGACGAGACGGTGCTCGACCTGGATCGCTACGGCGTGCGCACGTTCGGCTTCCGCGTCGGTGCGCAGCCGCTGCCGATCCCCTCCGGCGACATCCTCGACCTCGACGTGCAGCGCGCGCTCCTCGGCGAGATCGAGGCCGGTCGCATCCAGCACGTCGATCCCGACGCGCTGTACGTGGTGATGCTCGACCCGTCCATGCAGCCGTCGATCGGCGGCACGCGCGACTGGCTGTCCTACCACTCGCAGTTCCATCCGACCGAGCTGCCGATGCGTTACGTGGTCGTGCGCGGCGGACTCGATGCGGCGACGCAGCGCGATGCCATCCGCGCCTCGGTGTCGCGCGCGCTGGTCAATCCCGCGGGCGACGGATGGTACTGAGAGTCGCCTTCATCCTGCTTCTGGCGTCGGGGTGCTCCACGGTCAACGTGGAGCGCCACGCCTTCCGCCTGGCCGAGACCAATCGCGCCCGCATCAACCAGGTGCGTCTCGGCCAGACCCTCGTCGAGGTCCAGCGCGTGATGGGGCCGCCCGAACGCCGCGCCGCGCGACTGCGCTACGACGGCGTGTCGGTCGAGGAATGGAGCTACATCACCGACTACGTCCGCAAGATGGACGCGCTGATCGTGTTCGTCGGCGGGAAGGTGGCGGAGATCCAGTCGACGTCGTGGGACAAGCGGATCCGGGACGAGATGGCGAAGTAGTGAAGGAGTTACTGGTTGCTGGTTTTCCGCCAGCCACCCACCCGTTGCTCATTCATGCAGCCTGAGAAGCAACCGTGTGCGGGCGAGGGGAAAACCAGCAACCAGTAACAGCCTAGTTCGGGATCGGTTCTTCGATCTGGCGCGGCATGAGCACGACCTCGTCGCCGTTCATGGTGAAGTCGAGGTGGTCGGGCACCGCGTCCTTGTGGCGGATCATGAACTCCGACAGCTCGTCCTCGATGTGGCGCTGGATGGCGCGGCGGAGCGGGCGCGCTCCGGAGTTCGCCTCCTCGCCCGCTTTGCCCAGCAACCAGCGGATGACCGCGTCGTCGACCGAGATCTGCACGTTCTTGTGCAGGAGCGCGTGGTTCACGTCGTCGATGAGGAGCTGGCAGATGGCGCGCAGCTCGTTCTCGGTGAGCGGGTTGAAGATGATCACCTCGTCGATGCGGTTGATGAACTCGGGGCTGAACTCGCGCTTGAGCTCCGTGTGGATCAACTGCTCGGCCGACTTCTGATCGGCGTCGATGCCCTTCTCGCGGAAGCCCATGTGGCCCTTGGTCGCGAGATGGCGCGTGCCGAGGTTGCTGGTCATGATGATCAGCGTGTTGCGGAAGTCGACCTGGTTGCCCAGCGAGTCCGTGAGAATCCCGTCCTCGAGGATCTGCAGGAGGATATTGGCGATGTCGGGATGGGCCTTCTCGATCTCGTCGAGCAGGACCACCGAGTATGGATTGCGGCGCACGCGTTCCGTGAGCTGGCCGCCTTCCTCGTGGCCGACGTAGCCCGGGGGCGAGCCGATGAGCTTCGACACCGCGTGCTTCTCCATGTACTCGGACATGTCAAAGCGGACGAGGTGCTTCTGCGATCCGAAGAGGAACTCCGCCAGCCGGCGGGCCACTTCGGTCTTTCCGACGCCCGAGGACCCGAGGAAGATGAACGATCCCATCGGACGATTCGGCGAGGCAACGCCGAGGCGTGAGCGGCGGATCGCACGCGAGATCGCGCGGATGGCCTTGTCCTGACCGACGATGCGCCGCATCAGGATCTCTTCCATGTTGATCAGCTTCGCCGCTTCATCGGCCTCGATCGAGGTGACCGGGATGTCGGTCCAGGAGCTGATGATCTCCTCGACGTCCTTCTGGGTCACTTCCATCATCTCGTCGCCGGCGATCTCGCGCTCGGCCTTGAAGCGCTCGATCTCTTCCTTCAGCTCGATCTCGCGCTCGCGGAGGAACACGGCCTTCTCGAAGTCCTTGTCCGAGATGGCCTTCTTCATCTCCTTGACGATGGAGCGCGTCTCCGCCTCCAGCCTGCGCAGGTTCTGCGTGTCCGCGACGCGGCGCAGCTTCACCTTGGCCCCGGCCTCGTCGAGGATGTCGATGGCCTTGTCGGGGAAAAAGCGGTCGGTGATGTAGCGGTTCGACTGGTAGACCGCGCTCTTGATGGCGGTGTCGCTGTACTTGACCTTGTGGAAGGTCTCGTAGCGTTCCTTCACCCCTTCCAGGATCTGCAGCGTCTCATCCTCGGTCGGAGGATTGACGATGATGGCCTGGAAGCGGCGGAGCAGCGAGCGGTCCTTCTCGATGTAGCGGCGGTACTCGCGGATGGTCGTCGCGCCGATGCAGGAGATCTCGCCGCGCGAGAGCGCCGGCTTGAGGATGTTCGCGGCGTCGAGTGAGCCTTCCGCGGATCCGGCACCGATGAGCGAGTGGATCTCATCGATGAAGATGATGATGTCCTGGTTTTCCTTCAGCTCTTTGATGATGCCTTTGAGCCGCTCTTCGAACTGGCCGCGGTACTTCGTGCCGGCCACGATCAGGGAGAGGTCCAGCGAGAGGATGCGCTTGTTGGCGATGAACAGCGGCACGTTGCCGTCGACGATGCGCTGGGCCAGTCCCTCGACGATGGCCGTCTTGCCGACGCCCGGCTCGCCGAGGAGGATGGGATTGTTCTTGGTACGGCGGGAGAGGATCTGGATGATCCGCTCCACTTCCTTCTCGCGCCCGATCAGCGGATCGAACTGCTGCGAGTGGGCCATGGCCGTCAGGTCGCGCGCGTACTCGGCGAGGAAGGGGAGCTCTTTCTTCTGCTTGTCCGCTTCTCTCTCTTTGAGGATGGAGATGGTCTCCTCGCGGACGCCGTAGACGTTGAGGCCCTTGGCGGTGAGGATGCGCGCGGCGGTGGACGACTCGACGCGCAGGATGCCGATCAGGAGGTGCTCGGTGCCGACGTACTGGTGGAGCATCGACTCCGCCTCGTGCGCGGCGTAGGCAAGGATCTTTTTGGACTCTTCGCTGAGCGGGAGCTCGGCCGAGGAGGAAATGCGATCGACGAACAGCCGGTCGCCTTCGACTTCACGGCGGATCTGTTCCGGCTTGACGTTGAAGCGCGAGAAGATCTCCTTGATGATCTCCTCCCCCTCGCGGAGCACGCCGAGGAGGATGTGCTCGGATTCGATGACGCGCGAACCGAGCTTGGACGCTTCGTAGCGGGCGAAGAAGAGGGCGCGGCGGGCTTTCTCGTTGTATTTCTCGAACATGGTCTAGTTGTGCCGCTGCTGCTGTTTCATCTCGAACACGCGGTCGCACCTGGCCGCGAGATCGGGATTGTGGGTGACGATGATGGATGTCAGTCCGCGCTTATTGTGGCACTGACGCATCAAATCAAACACTTTTTCACTGGTTGCGAGATCGAGGTTGCCGGTCGGCTCGTCTGCGAGGAAGAGCACGGGCTCTGCCAGCAGTGCCCTGGCAATGGCCACGCGTTGCTGCTCGCCGCCCGAAAGCTGGTTGGGAAAGTGCCGGCCTCTTTCGGCCAGCCCCAGCTCGGCCAGGAGCGCGGACGCCCGGTTCAACGTGTCCTCTCGATCCGCTCTTCCGATCCACCCGGGCATGGCCACATTCTCCACCGCAGTGAACTCCGGGAGGAGGTGATGAAACTGAAACACGAAGCCGACGTTGCGGTTGCGGAAGCGCGCCAGCTCGTCGGCGGACATCCCGGTGAGGTCTTTCTCTCCGACGCGGATGCGGCCGCCGTCGGGCCGATCGAGACCGCCGAGGAGGTGGAGCAGCGTCGACTTGCCGATGCCCGAGGGACCGACGATCGCCAGCATCTCGCCCTTCTCCACCACCAGATCGAGGCCGCTGAAGACGGCGACCGGGACTTCGGCGTTACGGTAGGTCCGGGAGAGTTGCCGGCCTTCGAGAAAGGGCATCCGGTTCGATTATCACACGTGTCATCCTGAGCCGCCGGAGCCGCGCCAGCCGACGGAGCGTGCATCGAGTTCCAGCAGGGGATCCCTCGACTTCGCTCGGGATGACACGGGCGGTCACAGCGACATCTGGTTCATGAATTTCTCCAGCGCCTCGACGGAACGCTCATCGAGCGCGACGTGCATCGCCTTCCAGTCGCTCCCATTCTTCTCGATCACGCCCACCGAGGTGGGATAGTTGAACCGGCGCGGGCCGGCGCTGGCGGGGTTGAACCAGGTCATGCCGTTGACGACCTCGTGGTGCGGGAGGTGGCTGTGGCCGAAGACCACCAGATCCGCGGGCTGCTCGCGAAGACTCTCCAGGACGCGCATCGCCGGTTTGCCGGGCCGCGGGAGGATGTGTGTGAGAAGGATGCGCAGGCCGTCGATGGTGAAGCGCTTGATGTCCTCGCCCGTGCCGTCGTCGTTGTTGCCGTCGACGTAGGTCACCGGCGCGAGCCGCTCCAACTCGCGCAGCACGTGCGCGCCGCCGACGTCGCCCGCGTGAATGAGGTGATCCACGCGCGCGAACGCGTCGGGCAGGCGCGGATGCACGACGCCGTGCGTGTCCGAGATGATGCCGATGCGTAGAATCTTCGCCATGCGCCTCATCGTATGCATCCTCGTCGCCTGTGGAGCGGCGGCCGCTTCGGCCGCCGACGATCTTGCCTCCGCGCGGTCCGTGTTCGAGCAGAACATCGCCGCCATCCGCAATCGCGACCGCGATGCGTATCTGAACCTGTATCTGCACAGCGACCGCCTCGTGCGCACGGGAGCGACCGGGTTCGCTACCGGCTACGAGGATTTCGCGAAAGGCGCCGGCAGCGCATGGCCGGACACGATCGAGGCGACGGACATGCGCCTCACGCCGCTGCGCCCGGGCATGGTCTACGGCACCTATCGCTACCGCGTGCGCTACGGCGCGCGGGAGATCATCGGCATCTCCGAGCGGATCTTCACGGAGACGCCCGAGGGCTGGAAGATCGCTCTGACCGGCGCGATCGACACGCCGCCGGGAACGCCGCCACCGCCGCGGGCGATCACGAACGTCACGCTCATCGACGGCCGCGGCGGCGCGCCGGTGCCGAATGCGACGGTCGTCGTCCGTGACGGCAAGATCGAGTGCGCCGGAGCGTGCGCGGTGCCGAACGGCGTCGACGTGATCGACGGCAAAGGCATGTGGCTGACGCCCGGACTCGTCGACGCGCACGTGCACTTTTCGCAGACGGGATGGGCGGACGGGCGTCCGGACGCGCTGGACGTGCGTTCCACGCATCCGTACGAAAAGACGATTGCGTCGCTTCGCGCGCATCCCGAGGTGTTCGCGAGGTCGTATCTCTGCTCCGGCATCACCGGCGTGTTCGACGTCGGCGGCTACATGTGGACGACCGAGCTGGCGCGCCGCTTCGAGCACGACAGCGCGGCGCCGCACGTGTCCGCGGCCGGCCCGCTACTCTCCACGCGCGATCACTGGCTGAACCTTCCCGCCGAGCGACAGTTCATTCATCTGAAAGACGAAGCGTCGGCGCGCGACGGCGTTGCGTACCTCGCCGCGCACGGCTCGCGCGCGGTCAAGGTCTGGTACCTCGAGGAGAACGTCGCCGGAATCAACGCCGCCGGCGCGGCCGCGGAGAAAGCCGGCCTGCCGCTGATCGTCCACGCCACCGAGCTCGCCGCCGCGAAGGCAGCCGTGCGCGCCGGAGCGAAGCTGCTTGTCCACAGCGTGTGGGACGTGCCGGTCGACGACGAATTCATTGCGCTGATGAAAGAGCGCGGCACGATCCTCAATCCGACTTTGACCGTTTCCCGTGGCTATTTGCGGATGTTCGACGGAGTGAAGGAGATCGACGATCCGAATGGATGCGTCGATGACGCGACGCGGGCGAAGATCGCTGGCGGACGAGCTGAAGCCCGTCCTACGTTGAGCGCGCGCGTGGAAGAACGGGAGCGGCTCGGTGCTGCGAATCTGATGCGGTTGGTGAACGCCGGGATTCCGATTGCCACCGGCACCGACGCCGGCAATCCGCTGACGCTGCACGGGCCGTCGATCTACGCGGAGATGGAGGCCATGCAGCGCGCCGGCATGACTCCGATGCAGGTCATCGTCGCCGCGACCGCCACCGCCGCGCGCGCCGCGCGACTCGACGAAGTCACGGGGACGATCGAGAAAGGGAAAAGCGCGGATCTCCTCCTCGTCGCCGCCGATCCGTCGAAGGACGTCGCGAGCTTCCGCAAGCTCCTTAAGGTGATGCGCGGCGGCGTGATCCGCGGGGTCGACGAGCTGAGCGCCATGGCCCGAAATCCGCAGCCGAGTCCGCAACCATGACCGACGACGCGCATCGCAACAACTTCGAGTACTTCAGCAACGAGTACGCGCAGGCGTTGCAGGCTTACACGGCCATCGAAAACCAGGCCTCGACGCTCCTGCTGATGGGTGCGACGGACGACCTGCGCACCTTCATCGACCAGTTCGTGGCCATGGCCGGCGCCGTCCGCGACCTGGCCATCGAGAAGGGCGAGCCGAATTTCGCGGAGTGGTTTTCGGAGCTGGTGGCAAAGGCCGAGAAGTTGCGGACGGCGGTGCCACGCTAGAGTTGTTGTCGGTTGTCAGTTGTCGGTTGTCTGCGGTGTG
>DATLOL010000065.1:0-2282 GCA_035536275.1 Thermoanaerobaculia bacterium | reverse complement strand
CGTCGTCTCGCCGACGGGCCGTCCGTCGAGACGGCACTCGTAGATCGCGCGGCTCGCGTACGTGTGGTCGAGGACCGCCTTCGGGTGGCCGGCGCGGCCGTGATAGCCGACGAAGAAGCAGGTGTCGTAGCCGCCGTCGATGCCCTCGCCCATGTACCACGGCTTCGCGGTGCCGACGAGCAGCTCCGCGCGCGGGTCGATCTCGTCGGCGTAGATGTTGTGCATGTTGCCGTGGGAGTCGTTCACGCAGAAGCGCGTGGCGCCCGCGTCGGCGGCGCCCTCGATGCAGGCGTTCGCTTCCTTCGCCATCCACGTGCGGGCACGCTCGTACTCGACGCCGTGCATCATCACGTGGCTCCACGTCGCCACGCCGCCGATGCCTTCCATGTCGACGGAGATCCACACGCTCTTCGCGGATCGCTTCGGCACGGCTGCGGATGGTAAGAGTCTCGGAGCGTGCGTGCGTCCAAGCTGTCGCGATATCATTGGTCGCATCGCCGCGGTGGAGTAATTGGCAGCCTCGTAGCGTTCAGGGCGCTATGGTCGCAAGGCCGTGAGGGTTCGAGTCCCTCCCGCGGCACAGCTCAGGCATCAGGATGTCGCTCGCAGTACGCGCTCCAAATGCGCCACTTGCGCTCGAGTCGAGGTGCCGAGGCATCGGCATAGAAAAGTCTCAGCAGTCGGCGCGAGGCGTGGTTGCCGAGCTTCAAACGATAGAACTCATTCTTGTCCGGCCGCGCCTTCTGTACTTCCAGATAGCTGTCCAGCTCGAGGCGGGTCTTCAGCTGCGTGCGTAACCACTCGAGATGCGCCCTGCTCCCGGAGCTGAAGAAGAGCCAGAGCCGCTCGTAGCGGTAGGCCGGAGCGGCGGCGCGAGTGGGCGCATGCGTGAAGTTGCTGAGGCTGCCGTCACCATCGAAGAGGCCACGAGCGAGCGGAACGAGCAGATCAGGGGGAACGTCGAGCGCGCCGATCGTGAGGCTCTTGCGAGGCGAGAGACCGATCGGCACCAGCCACCTGTAGAGCTCGACATCACCGAACACCGCCTGGAAGTGATCGTTACCCGCGCGCGTCTTCACGGTCCTGTAGTGGTTCGGGCGACCGAGGCAAGCAAGGAACGTCTCGACGAGCTGCCGATCGTTCGAGTCGAACGACAGGTGGCGACCGTCGCCCCATAGGCAGCCGTCGGTCGCCATGAGCCCGACGACGTAAGCCATCGTTTCGGACCACTCGAGCGGCAGCATCCGGCGACCCAGGCGCAGGCGTCGGTCGTTCTCGAGGGGGGTGCGCCGAACGTAACGGAGGCCGCGGTGTCCCCTCGCGCTCCGCGCGACACGCGCGTCGGTCGCCGCAGTGAGGCCCTTCGCCCAGTCCTTGCCCACTCCGCCATCCAACCACGACGGAGCGCGTCCGCGAGGTACCCAAAGTGCCTACGCGTTGTCGCCTCTTTGGAGGACTGGACCTAGCGTTTCGGCTGCGTCTTGACGAACCAGTCTTCTACGTCCCAGAAGCGGGCCGTCGGCTCGCTCAATGGCGCGATCTTCAGCCCCTGCACCGACCGATGCTGCGCGTACAGGTAGTCGGCGAAGTACAGGAACAGCACCGGCACCTCGCTCGCGATCTGCTGGAACACCACCGCGTACAGCTCCCGGCGCTTCCCCTGGTCGTAGGTGCGCCGCGCGGTCTCGAGGCTCCGGTCCATCGGGAGCGTCGAGTAGCCGGAGAAGTTGTAGCCGGGATCGCGGGTCTGGCTCGAGTGGAAGAACGCGTATGGATCGGGGTCCGCGCCGGTCGTGATCCCCACGATGAGCATGTCGAACGTCCGCTGCCGCGCGACGCGGTCGACGAGCTCCGCGAACGGCACGGTCGCGACGTCGACGCGCATGCCGATGCCCTCGAGGTCGCTCGCGATCTGCTGCGCGGCGGCGATGCGGGCGGGCTCATCCGATGTGGTGACCGTGAACTTGAGGACCACGCCGCCCTTGTCGCGCACGCCGTCGCCGTCGTGGTCCTTCCAGTCGTTCTCATCGAGGAGCGTGCGCGCGTCGGCCTGCGAGTGCGTGTAGCGCGGCACGTCGCGCACGTACGCCCAGGAGCCGGGCGGCACGAACTCGTCCGCGACCGTCCCCCGCCCGTCCGCCGCGACCTGCAACACCCTGCCGCGGTCGACCGCCATCGCCACTGCCTGCCGGACGACCCGGTCGCGGAAGAGCGGCTTCTCCGGCCGCATGTTCATGAACGCCGCGGTGAAGTCGTTCGTGGGCAGGCTGTACAGGTTGACG
>DATLOL010000064.1:0-3034 GCA_035536275.1 Thermoanaerobaculia bacterium | reverse complement strand
GATCGTGAGCAGCGTCGGCAACAGCTCCGCGAGCATGTGCGCGTAGGCGAGGCCGGACATCGTTCGAACGACGACGTACGTCACGGTCGCGATACGGCGCGAGACACGCCGGTCGGCGGCACGGTGTCCGACTGGCCAGATTGACCGAAAACTCGCGTTGCCCCGGTCGAAAGTGGCTAGTCAAGACAGTACGGCGCCGCCGACGCGCGAGGAGGGTCCGTGACAGGTATCGACTGGTCTGCGCAACTCAAAAAGATCGAACGGCAGTTCGACGGGCTCCCGGCTGCGCCGAGCGAATCGGAGCTGCGCGCGAAGCGCGAGAACGAGCGCCGCACGCAGGTGAAGCATAAGAATCGTGACGCCGTGTTCGGGGCAGTGTCGCGTGTGGTGCTGGTCCTATCGCTCAGCCTCGCGATGACCGCCTGGCCGTACGATCGTGCGTGCGGCGCCGGCCTGCTCGGCTATCTCGCCGCGTCGGCGGCGATCATCGCCGGTGGCATCTGGGCCGCTGTGGGAACATGGCGCAGCCGCGCGCCCAAGCTGCACGGCCTGGCGCTACTGGCCATCGCTTGGGGCGCGGTGCTCATCACGGCGCAGGTATTGCCGCGCGTCGGCTACGCGAGGATCGACCCGCGCAACCAGCCGGCCTGGCGCTGCTGGCGACCGAGCCAGGCAAGCGTCGGTGTGCCGGTCGTGAATGGGTTGTTGAGGCGGCGGTAGGGCCGCTTCACTGGCCAATCACCGGGACGGCTCGACAGCAGGGGAATCCCGCGCGTGGGAAGGGAGGGAAATCCCGGGGAAGAGGTCGCGGACCCCTTCGGGTTACACCTGGCCGCTGGGACCAATACTCCTCCGATCGTGTCGTGAAGCCGACGAGCACGCTCACGCGCGTGCCGACCTTCGACGGGACGACCGCGACATTGATGGGCAGGTTGAAGCCTCCGGCGCGCGTTGTGACTCCGCCGGCGATCGCGAGCGCGGACCCTAACGCGGAGACATTCGGGCCGACGCCGAACTCCGCGCCACGCGGGCCGCGGACCCCGACCAGCCAGCTCACGCTCGGAAGAAAGGTGCCCTGCTCGAGTCCTCCAACGAGCACGATCCACTCCGTGACCGCTGATAATCCGCTCTCGCCGGTGAAGATCATCCGCTCGAACTGCCAGCCGAACTGCGTGATGACGGGCGAGACGTCGATTTGGTGTGCCGCGAGGCTGTCGACGATCCCACCGCCGAGGTAGCTGACACCGAAACGCGGGCCGGAGAGCTTGACGCGTTGCACCGGCGTCGGAACGCGGGGATCCTCCTGAGCGAGCGCGATGGCCGGGAGAGCGATTGCGATCGCGGTGACGACCGCGATCGTCGAACGAATGCCTGCGAACATGACCCACCTCCGTCGCATGATGGTCCACGCGTGACACGCGGTACGCGCGGCGAGTGATGGGCATGATAGGGCAACGCGGGAGGCCGAGTTATACGTCGGGATACGTAGTTTGAGCTCGCGCTGACGTAGGCGCGGCGCCGTAGGGTGCGCCTCCCCTGACTGCTGCTCCGAGGAGCGCCACGATTCCTACCAGCGCGGCCGGCACGATGAGGAACGACGTCCGCAGGCCAAGTCTCGCACCGAGCACGCCGGTGACATATGGCAGCGTCATTCCCCCTGTCAGTGCCATTGCGAACATGACACTGTAGGCCGTCCCCGAGAGGTGGGGATAGCGATCGCCGACCAAGCCGAGGATGACCGGAAAAGTCGCCGAGAATCCGACACCCAGCAGGAAGACGCCGGCAGCAGCCGACGCAACGTTCCGCGATTCGATCATCAGGAAAGCACCGACCACAGCGATCGCGATGCACGCGAGGAGAACGGGCACCGGGCGGCTTCGTCGCAGGATCGGCACGAGCGCGATGCGCGCCAGCATCATACCGAGCCAGTAGAGCGAGAGAAAGACCAGCGCACGGTCGGCGGTGAGACCGAGCTCCTCGCTGAAGAACGTCGTCGTCCAGCCGCCGACCGTGAGCTCGACGCCGCTCTCCAGGAAGAGGATCAGGCCGAAGAGGAGCAGCACCGGATCGCGGAGCAGACGAATCCCCTCGGCGATCGGGAAGCCTTGGGCCTGCTTAGGCGCCGGATAGCGGGTGACACCAATGAAGGCGAGCGACATCGCCACGGCTGCCCCGACGCTGGCGACGATCAGCGTGTACGAGAAATCGTCCAGCAGCATGGCGAGAATGAAGGGCACACCCATCGCGCCGAGTCCGAAGAAGATCCCGACGACGCTGATGGCTGCGCCGCGCTCCCCTTCGGCGCTGATGTCGGCGGCGAGCGCGTTCGCGGCACCGTTGATTACGCCGCCGCCGAACCCGATGAGGAAGACCGTCGCCCGGAGCGCGCCCATCGATGTCGCGAACGCCATGCCCTCGAGCGCCAGCACGATGACCACACCGGCGGCGAGCAGCAGCCATCGATAGCCGTAGCGGTCGACAAGGGGACCGAAGACGAGCGACCCGGAGAGGACGCCGAAGCTGAGCAGCGGGAAGAGCGTGCCGGCGGCCGCCTTGTCGAGCACGAAGCGCTCGATGATCGACGGCAAGACCGCGCCAAGCATCGTCAGGACGATGCCGAAGATCAGTACCGCGACGCAGGCCGCGGCGAACACGGAGCGGCGGTTGGTCATGGGTCGCGTACTGACCGCTACCGCCTTCCGGCGTGCAGCCGCGCGTAGATCGTGCGCACGAGCGTTCCGTCGTCGTCGCCGCCGAGCTCCCAGGCCATGATGCCGCCGAGTCCCCGCTCGCGAACGTAGTCGGCTTTTTCAGCGATCGATTGCACGTCGTCGTACGTGATCCAGGTCCCGGTCGAGTCGTTGTACAACCAGGGCACGCGCGCGAGAGGGTCCCAGTAGCGGCGGAAGCCGTAGGTTTCCGGTCGTTTGCGCCTCAGCACGTCCGCGTCGACCTCACCGGCGCTCCACTCCCGCGCCGCCGCGCCCGCGGCCGTCTGAAAGCGGCCGCCGTTCGCGCTGGGCACGCGACCGTA
>DATLOL010000063.1:0-43390 GCA_035536275.1 Thermoanaerobaculia bacterium | reverse complement strand
CGATCCACGACTACATCGATGCTCACAACGAGGATCCGCGACCCTTCATCTGGACGGCCGAGGCAGACAAGATCCTGGAGAAGGTGGGACGCGCCAGGACTGCGCTGATAAATCAACAACAGCGTGAGACACTACACTAGTTGCTGGTTCCTGGTGTGCCTTCGCGCCTGAACCGCGTTCCGTCACGAATCGGCCCCCCAGCAACCAGGAACCAGCAACATCTCGGAATAGCTCGCACGACGGAACACATGTACACGCTCGTTGAGCTCTCCTGAATCCCTTCACGTCCTCGAGTTCGATCGCGTCCTCACCCTGGTGGCCATGGAGGCCAAGAGCGCGCCCGGGAAAGCCTCGGTCGCGCGGCGCCGTCCGTTGGCGTCGTTCGAGGAGTGCGAGCGCGCGCAGGCCGAGCTGGCCGAGATGGTCCGCTTCGTCCACACCGAGGGGCTGATGCCGCTGGCGGGACTGGACGATGTGGCGCCGCTCTTTCATCGCGAGTCCGTCCTCGAGATCGAGGAGTCGTGGCATGTCGTGCGCGCCGTGCGTGCGACCCAGGCCCTCCGCGAGGCGCTCCATCGCACCGACACCTACCCGCGCCTCCGGGTCATCGCCGAGACCATCCCCAACCTCGGCGAGCTGCTGACGAAAACGAATAAGTACTTCACCCGTGAGGGCAAGCTGCGCGAGGAAGCGTCGGCGGAGCTGCGTACGATTCGCGGCCGCGTGCAGCAGAAGCGCGGCGCCATTCAGCGCGCGCTGAACGACATCATGAATCGCAACGCCGAGGCGATTCAGGAACCGCTCATCGTGCAGCGGGGCGACCGGTACTGCATCCCCGTGCGCGCCGATCATCGCAACGCGGTCACGGGCATCCTGCATGAGCGAAGCGGATCCGGCGCGTCATTCTTCATCGAGCCGATGGCGGCCATCGAGTTGAATAACGATCTCGCCGACCTGCTCATCCAGGAGCGGGAGGAGATCGCGCGCATCACGCGATACGTCTCCCAGACCCTGTTCGAGGAGCTCGACGCCATCCGTGACGCGGTGCACATCGCGGGCGATCTCGACGCCATACAGGCCTGCGCGATGTTCCACGACACCATCCGCGGCTCGCGTCCGATGTTCTCGCGCGAGCGCGAGCTGCACATCATCGACGGACGGCATCCGCTGCTCGACGAGGGTCTGGCCTCGCAACGCGAGGAAACATTCGACGAAGAGGCCGGCGACCGCAAGGTCGTTCCGCTCTCGATCGATCTGGACGCGACATCGCCCGCGCTCGTCGTATCCGGTCCGAACGCCGGCGGCAAGACGGTTGCGCTGAAGACGGCGGGACTGCTCGTGGCGATGGGCATGAGTGGCCTCCCCGTCCCCGCCGCCGACGGCACGGTGCTGCCGGTCGTCGACGCGCTGCATGTGCTGATCGGCGACGACCAGAGCGTGCTCGAACATCTCTCGACGTTCTCCGCGTACCTCACGCGGCTGAAACGCATCCTTTCGCGGGTGACGAAAAATTCGCTCGTGCTCCTCGACGAGCTGGGCTCGGGCACGGATCCGGAGGAAGGCGCGGCGCTCGCGGCGTCGATCATCGAGCACCTGCTCGAAGTCGGTGCGCTGGTGCTCGTGACCACGCACCTCTCCGCGCTGAAGAGCTTCGCCGTGAACGACACGCGCATCATGAACGCGTCGATGGAATTCGACGCGGCGACGCTGCTGCCGACCTATCGCATCATCACCGGGATCCCCGGCCGCTCGCGCGCGATCGAAGTGGCGGCGATGATCGGCCTCCCCCGCACCATCATCGACGCCGCCCGCGAACGCCTCGGCGAGCGTTACGGCGAGACCGATCAACTCCTGGCCACGCTGCAGAAGCGCATGGGTGAGATCGTCGCGCAACAGGACGAGCTGGCAGCACTGCGCACCTCGCTCGATTCCGAGCGCAGCAGCATGCAGGAGAAAGCCGCAGCGCTGGAAAAGGAGCGCACCCGTCTCGGCGCGACCTATCGCGAAGAGCTGGAGCGCCTGCGCGACGACGTCACGCGGCAGTTCCAGACCGAGATCAAGTCGCTGCGTGAGCAGGACCGCGCCGCGCGCGCGTCGCTCAACGCGAACGAAGTGCTGCGCACGATCACCAAGGCGGTCGACAAAGCCGTGGAGTTCATCCCGAGCGAGCAGCGCTCGATCCGCGTCGGTGAGAAAGTGGAGCACCGCAAGTTCAAGGTGACGGGCGAGCTCGTCTCCGTCGACGGCGGCAAGGCCGTGCTCAACGTGAACGGCCGGAAGATGACCGTCGAGACGCGCGACCTCGTGCCGAAAGGTGGACCGGCACCCGCGCCGGCGAAGCCGCGACAGACCAGCACGTCCACGGATGCACCGGAAGTCTCCGCGGAGCTCAACCTCATCGGCCAGCGCGTCGACGACGCCCTCGACGAATCGGACAAGTTTCTCGACCGTGCATTGCTCGAAGGCAAGGAAGCCGTCCGCATCATCCACGGCTTCGGCACCGGCACGCTGCGCAAGGCCATCCGCGAGCATCTGCGCAAACACCCTGCGGTGAAGTCGTGGCGGCCGGGGGCTGATAATGAAGGTGGCGATGGAGCTACCGTCGTCACGCTTTAGCCCCGGAGTTGGCCCCTCGACTCGCTGCGCTCGCTCGGGGCTTCGGAAAAGAGAATGGCCTTCGTCGACCTCAACGATCAGATCATCCAGCAGGTCCGCGACACCGCGGACATCGTCGATTTCATCCAGCAGGTCACGCCGCTCAAGCTCGCCGGCACGCGCTACAAGGGCCTCTGCCCGTTTCACCGCGAGAAGACGCCGTCCTTCACCGTCGATCGCACGAAGGGACTGTTCTACTGCTTCGGCTGCGGCACGGGCGGCGATGTGTTCAAGTTCCTCACGCTCACGGAACGATTTACGTTCCCCGAGGCGGTGGAGCATGTGGCGTCGCGATACGGGATCGAGCTGCCGAAGAAGAAACGGACGTCGCGCGAGAACGACCGCGACGACCTGTACGAAGTGCTCGACGACGCGTCCGAAGCGTTTCATCAGGCGCTGGAGTGGAAACCGAACGCGGGCGACGAGTATCTGCGCCAGCGCGGCGTGGCGAAGGAGATCGTGCAGCGCTACGGCTTCGGCTTCGCCCCCGAATCCTGGGACTACATCCTCCGCCGCCTCGGGCAGAAACACGGCGAGAAGAAGCTCGAGGCGACGGGACTGATCTCGCCGCGGAAGGAAAAGAACGGCTTCTACGACCGCTTTCGCAACCGGCTGATGATTCCGATTCATTCGGACACCGGCGCGGTGGTGGGATTCGGCGGGCGCTCGCTCGACGGCAGCGAGCCGAAGTACCTCAACTCCCCCGAGTCGGAGCTCTTCAACAAATCGCGGCTGCTCTACAACCTCCATCGGAGCAAGGACGCGATGCGCCGCTACGATCGCGCGATTCTCGTCGAGGGCTACTTCGATGCGATCGCGATCGATCACGCGGGAGTGCCGGGCGTCGTGGCGTCGATGGGCACGTCGCTGACGACGGGCCAGGCGTCGATGATGCGACGGTTCACGCGCCGGGTCGTGCTCGCGTACGACAGCGACAACGCGGGACGCGCGGCGACGCTGCGCGCCGCACCGATTCTGCTCGCGGCAGGACTGAGCGTCGAAGCGCTCGACCTGCAGGGCGAGAAGGATCCCGACGCGCTCGTGCAGTCGCGCGGCGTGGACGGATTCCTCGACGTGCTCTCGCACGCACTGGACATCTTCGAGTTCGCGCTGCGGGAGTGGGCGAAAGACGCGGCGTCGCTCAGCGGGCGCGAGAAGTCGGAGCGAGTCGAGCAGTTCATGCCGCTGCTGTCGGCGGTGTCCGACCCGGTCGTGCGGAACGAGGCCGCGCAGCGCATCGCCGATGCGTTCCGCCTGGAGTTCGAGACCGTGTGGTCGCGCGTGCGCGGGAAAGCATCGGCGTCTGCGGCGACGGATCGACAGATGAACGCGCCTTCGTCAACGGGTGAAAAGTTCGTGTTGATCGCGGCGCTGCAGGGGCGTTTGAGCGAGGATCAGATCGGGCGTCTACGGGAGGAGTACTTCGAGGACGCCGCGTGCAAAACGGTCTTTTCTATCATAAAAAGTGACCTCGCGGCTGGACGACCTATTGATTTTGGCGATGTCTCGACCCATCTTAGGGGCGAGGCGGAGCTCACACTCGTATCCGAGCTCAGCCTCACGGAAGACATTGACGAGCGCGCCCTCCAGAGGATCGAAGAAAACCTCCTCCCCATGGAGAGGACGTACCTCTCCCGCCGAATGCAACAAATCCAACGCCAGATTCAGGATGCGGGCAGCGACGGCGATCGTGTGGCCAAGCTCTACCAGGAGAAGCTCCAGCTGTCTCGTATGTTGCACTCACTGAAATAATTAGCGTCCCCTCCCGATTACGCTGGTGTCCTCAGGACGATACTTTGGCTGGCTTGTCAACCCAAATTATTGACACACCTGCCAAGGCCTCGTTCGGGGGCCTCGAGAGTGCCACAGGGCGATAGCGAAAGCTGCCCATTGCGAGGAGCGAAACCATGACGACACGCCTGCGCACTTCGAATCTCGAACCGGATTCCAACTTTGAAGATGAGGGGGTCGTCGAGTTGAGCGTCGAAGAGAAATATGCGGAAGTAAAGCAGCTCATCGCAATCGGCAAGGAAAAGGGCTTTCTGCTTTACGACGAGATCTATGAGGTCCTGCCGGAAGAGGTCACCTCTCTGCCCGAGGAGCTCGACGAGATCTACATCCGCTTCAACGATCTCGGGATCGATGTCATCGAGGACGCCGAGAAGCCGCTTCAGGCCAGCCCCAAGGGCATCGTCACGATCGACGGCACGATCGAAGAAAAAGAGATGGACCAGCGCGAAGAGGTCCAGCAGGACATCATCGCGGCGTCCAGCGGCATCGTCGACAAGACCAACGATCCCGTTCGCATGTACCTGCGCGAGATGGGCACGGTCAAGCTGCTCGACCGCCAGGGCGAAGTCGACATCGCCAAGCGCATCGAAAAGGGCGAGCGGAAGGTCTTCAAGGCCCTCTCCGCGAACCGCATCATCCGCGAGGAGATCCTCAAGATCTACGAGGCCGCCAAGCGCGACGCCCGCGTGATCAAGGAGACCATCGACCTGGCCATGCCGGACGACGACGGCTCCACGCCCGACGCCGCCGCGCAGGACGGCGAGCCGAAGCTGCCCGCCGCGGCGATCAACAAGATCGCCGACATCATGCAGATCTTCGAGGGCATCGCGAAGCTCGACAAGAGGATCAAGGACGGCCTGGTCAAGCTCGCCGATCCGAAGAAGCTGTCCGACCGCACGATTGCCACGACCCTGAAGAACATCGACAGGCTCGAACAGGAGCTTGCCGACGAGCTGCAGCGCGTCGATTTCACTCCCCAGACGCGCAATCGGATGATCAACAAGCTCAAGGACATCGACAACGAGCTGGCCCAGGCGGTGTCGATGATCCGCAAGGACGAGCAGGCCCTCAAGCGCGAGAAGGACAAGACCCGCCGCGACTTCTATCGCCGCCGTCTGCAGAAGTACCAGGAGAAGCTCAACGAGTTGGAGACGTTCTACGGCGTTACCCACGAGGATCTGCGCCGTACCATCCGCGAGATCCGCGCCGGCGAAGAGGAAGCCGATCAGGCCAAGCAGGAGCTGATCGTGGCCAACCTGCGCCTGGTGGTCTCCATCGCCAAGAAGTACACCAACCGCGGCCTGCAGTTCCTCGACCTCATTCAGGAAGGCAACATCGGCCTGATGAAGGCGGTCGAGAAGTTCGAGTACCGCCGCGGCTACAAGTTCTCGACCTACGCGACGTGGTGGATCAGACAGGCCATCACCCGCGCGATCGCCGATCAGGCCCGCACCATTCGCATCCCGGTGCATATGATCGAGACGATCAACAAGCTGACCCGCACCTCCCGCGCGCTCGTGCAGGAGCTCGGCCGCGAACCGCAGGCCGAGGAGATCGCCGAGCGGATGGACATGCCGGTGGCGAAGGTTCGCAAGATCATGAAGATCGCCCAGGAGCCGATCTCCCTCGAGACTCCGATCGGAGAAGAGGAAGACTCGCATCTGGGAGATTTCATCGAGGATCGCGGCGTGATCTCCCCCATCGAGCACGTCATCGTCGCGAATCTCAAGGAGCAGACCTCGAAGGTGCTGCGCACGCTCACCCCGCGCGAGGAGCAGGTCCTCAAGATGCGCTTCGGTGTCGGCGACGGCGCGGAGCACACGCTCGAGGAAGTGGGCCGCTCGTTCAACGTCACCCGCGAGCGGATCCGCCAGATCGAGTCGAAGGCGCTACGCAAGCTGCGCCACCCGTCGCGGAGCAAAAAGCTCCGTCCCTTTCTCGACGCAACGTTTTAGCCGGCCCGGCCGGCCGCGCTGATTGCCCAAGGCTTCGGCGCGGTTGCGGCTCGACGGAACAATCGACGTGAGACCATTCGGGCCGGCGAAAGCCGGCCCGAAGTGTTTCTGTGTCATCCCACGCCTCCGCGCCTGTCGGAGGGGGATTCCGCGCCAAGGCGCGGAATGACACGTGGAAGCGAGACATGTCTAGCTGTTTACTGTGTCATCCCGCGCCTCGGCGCGGGATCCCCTGCTGAAACGACCCCTCCGCGCCTGTCGGAAGGGGATTCCGCGCCAAGGCGCGGAATGACACGCGCACCCTCGCAAACGTTCTAAGATTCGGGCCGGCGAAAGCGCATGGCCCTTACCGCTACGATCTACAACTTCGCCACACAGCTCGCGGACATCGATCGCGGCGTCTACGAAACGCTCGACCTTCGCATGGCCCGGCAGCCGTCGGAGACCGGGGAGTACATGCTGATGCGCTTCTTCGCCTACTGCCTCGAGTACGCCGAAGGCATAGCATTCACCGAGGGAGTTGCGGCCGGCGACGAGCCGGCCGTGCTGGTTCGCGACGCCACGGGCCGCGTCACCGGCTGGTTCGAGGTCGGTGCCCCGGACGCCGGACGCCTGCACCGCGGCAGCAAGTTGGCCGGGCGGACGGCCGTCTACACGCATCGCCCAATCCGCCAGGTGCTGAGCGGACTGACGGGCCAGAAGATCCATCGCGCCGCGGAGATCCCGATCTACGCCTTCGAGCCGGCATTCGTGAGCGAGCTCGCCGATGCCGTCGAACGGCGCACCGACATCGCCCTCTCCATCACCGAGCGCGAGCTCTATCTCGATCTGAACGGACGCACGTACCACACCTCGGTCGTGGAGCACCGCATCCCGTCGTGAAGAACGCAAAAGCAACCCGTCTGACCTGGACCGCCGTGTTTCTCGCGCTCGCCGGCGTCTCGGGCTGGTTCGTCTATCGCCGCGCGCCGTTGGCGGGTGCCGCGGTGGTCGGGGGGCTGGTCGGCAGCGTGCTCCTGGTGATGCTGGTCGGGTCGGTCCGCGCGATCGCCGGCCGGATCGTGGAGTGGTGGCACATCGCCGGCGCGCGACTGGGGCGCGAGCCGCGCGACGGCAGGCGCACGGCTCTCATGGGCCCGCTACGCGGCCACGGTGCGCTCGAGGCGCCGTTCTCGCGCGAGTCGTGCCTCCTCTACTCGTACGAGATCATGGCGGTCGACGTCAGCGGCCGTGAGACCTCGCTGCGCAAAGCGTATGACGGCTTCGCCACCGTCCCCCTCTCGATCGAACACGGCCCCGAACGGATCAGCATCCTGGCCATGCCGGAGCTCCTTTCCGTCCCCGCGACGCCGCTGAAGAGCGCGGCGGCGCAGGCCAACGCAACGCTCTTCATCGGGAACACGACCTTCGCCCCGACCGGAACGGAAGCGCCGGACGTTTCGCACACCGACGGCCGGATCCGTCGTGACCATCGCCACGATCCGGTCCCGGACAGCATCGGCGTCAGCACGCTCGTCGAGAGACTCGTACGCACGGACACGAACGTCTGCGCCATCGGGACGTACAACGCCGATCGGCGCGCGCTCGTGGCGCCGGTCCGGCTTCGCACCGGCGGGTCGTTCGTCATCGGTGCGGCGTGGCGAATCGTGAACGCGGTCATCGGGACGGCCATCCTGGCCGCCATCGCGCTGGCCGCCGGGGCGCTGTTCTGCGCGAATTTTCCGATCGACGCCGTCGAGCAATTGCATCCGAACTGGACGCTCAGTTGGTGGGAGGTCGATCTCGACCGGTTCGTGGAGCGCCACGTGCGCATGCCCATGACCCGCGCCGGAATGCTGACGTCCTCCGGCTTTCGCCTGCAATCGCTCTGCGACGGATGCGCGCAAGGGCGGCTGGAGATCGACGGCCGCACGATCGAGCTGAAACACGCGGCGTACGCCGGCGGGACGTCCGTTCATCTCTCGGCGAAACCGGGCGACCGCGATGGCGTAACGCTCACCGGCAGCAATCGCGTCGTGCTCACAGTCGACGGCAAGTCCGCGGAGGTTCCCTCCTCCTGGCTGTTCCCGTACGACGTCGTGACCGCCCTCGGCTCGAACGGCGAGTACGCCGGCCGCATCACCGTCATCGCCGCCGACGGCTGGATCCGTTGTCGCGTGTCGTTCAACACGCGCGTCGACGCCGATGCGTGGCTCCGCCGCGCGCGGTAGCGCTGGTTGGCCCAGCCTGGACGCACGCCCGGCACCTGATTCGTGCTGTGTTTATAACCTCAGTACAATCAGGGTGATGACGGCACGCGAAATCATCCGCCAGCGCCTCGGCGTCGATCCCGAGGCAATCGATGAGCTCTGCCGCAGGTGGCGGATTCGCGAGCTGTCGCTCTTTGGCTCCGCCCTACGCGACGACTTCCAGTCCGACAGCGACGTCGATCTTCTGGTCGTGTTCGATCCTCAGGCTCCGTGGGATCTCTGGGACCTCACCGCGATGGAGGACGAGTTGCAGAACCTGTTCGGCCGGCGAGTCGACGTGGTCGAAAAGCGTGCGGTGAAGAATCCCTATCGTCGTTTCGAGATCCTCACCAATCGGCAAGTTGTGTATGCAGCCTGATCGTCGCGACGCTGCGCTCATCGCCGATATGGTGCAGTTCGCGGAAGAGGTGCGAATCCTCGTCCAGCGGATACGTCCCATCGATTACCTGCAGGACCTTGCGACACGACGCGCGATCGAGCGCTGCGTGGAGCTCGTCGGCGAGGCAGCAGATCACGTGAGTGAAGGTTTCCAGCTCGCCCACCCGGAAATTCCGTGGCGAGAGATCATCGCGCAGCGGCACCGGCTCATCCATGGATACCGCGACATCGATCCCGAACGGACTCGCAACGTGGTCGATCGTCGATTGCCAATGCTGGTCGATGGATTGCGCGCCCTCTTGCCCGCGAGCCCTCCCGATCCTGAACCCGAGTCGTGACTACGGCAGGTTGCCGCTGGGAGCGGGACGCTCCCTGCTCAGCCGGCGAGGACGCCGGCGGTCCGCAAAACGACGCGGCGCCTTGAACCAGCAACCAACAACCAGCACCGAATCGGGCCGGCTTTCGCCGGCCCGATTCCTTCTTACGGCGTCGTCACCGTCACGTCGTCGATGAACTCGTTGTTGCCGTAGGCGCTGATGCCGACGAAGCCGAGTTGGACGGTCGTGCCTTTGTAGGCCGTCAGGTCGATGGTGTGCTGCTTCCAGCCCGTCGTACCGTCGTAGCGGTTCACGGCCGTGCCGACGTTTGCCCACGTCGCCCCGGTCGAGACCTGCAACTGCACCTTGTCCGCGTACGTCGAGTAGCCGGTGTCGTGGTACATCCAGAACTTCAGCGTCACCGTGCTGGCCGTGCCCGGGATGGCGAAGCCGGTGGTGCGGTAGATGCGCGTCTGCGATCCGCTCGACGCGTCGTACGAGTTGAACTTCGCCATGGAGCTGCCGCCGTGCGGGCTGGCCGTCGGCAGCGTGCCCGACGTCACGTACGTCCAGTTGCCGGCTGTGCCGGCGAGATCGACGATGGCCCAGCCGGTGCTGCTCTCGAAGCCGTTCGAGAACAGCGAGCCCGTGCTGCACGAGGCCGTGAAATTGATCGCGGTCACGTTCGCGCCGCTGATCGTGACCGACGTGCTAACCGGCGAGAACGTGCAGCCGCTCTTCGACGGGGTCACGGTGTACGTGCCGTTGGCGAGGCCGCTGATGGTGTAGTTGTTCGAGGCGTCGCTGGTCGCGCCCTGCGATCCCGCGGTGACCGTCGCACCGGGGGTGCCGGCGCTGCCGGAGATCGAGTACGTCGCGACGGGCGTCGTCACCGTGCCGGTGATCGTGTAGCTGCCCGCGGCGTAGCCGTACACGCCGACCCACCACGTGCCCGAGGCGGGGTTGTTGGCGGAGCAGGTCTCGTTGCCGGACGCCGTGTAGGGGCGGCAGATGTACGAGCTCAACGTCGGCTTGGAGGTGACCTGCGTATAGATGTCGACGTCGGCCGTCGCGCTGGTGGTGGCGAAGGTCACGTTCGTCGCGCCCGCCGGAACGCTGATGTAGTAATACTTCCACGCGCCCTGGGCCACGCTCTGCCCGGTGACGGCGACGCCGCTCGTGAGCTGCGTATCCCCGCTGCCACACGTGGCGCTGAAGTTCGCGGTGACGTTCGCGGACGTGATGGTCACGCTCGACGACGCGGGCGAGAACGTGCAGCCGCTCTTCGCCGGGGTCACCGTGTACGTGCCCGCGGCGAAGTTGGACATCGAGTAGTTACCCGAGGCGTCGGTGGTCGTCGACGACGATCCGGCCGTGACGGTTGCGCCGGAGGTGCCGGCGTTGCCGCTGATCGAGAACGTCGGTGTCGTGCACGTCGCGGTGAAGTTCACGCCGGTGACGTTCGACGACGTGATCGTGACGCTGGACGACGACGGCGAGAACGTGCAGCCGCTCTTGGTCGGGGTCACCGTGTACGTGCCCGCGGCCAGGCCGGAGATCGTGTACGCGTTCGACGCGTTACTGGTCGCGGACGTCGATCCCGCGGTCACGGTCGCTCCGGAAGTGCCGGCGCTGCCGGAGACCGAGTACGTCGGCGTGGAGCTGGTGATGATCGGCGCGGTCCAGATCTCTTCCTTGCCGTTGTTGCGGCGATCGGTCCACGAGGGGAAGAACTTGTTGGCGTAGCCGGAGAGACTGTTGTAGTCGCCGAACTGATTGCCCGAGTCGGCGCCGCTGACCGTCTCGTCGGTCATGGCCGTGGTCACCTTGACCGCGGCCTGCCAGGTCGCGCCGCCGTCGGTGGACATCTGGTAGTAGACGTCGACTTTCTTACGTCCGGCATCGCCGACGGTGTCGTAGTACATCGCGCCGATGTTGCCGTTGGTCTCGTCGACGGCGAGGAACGGGTTGAACTGGTCATTGAGACCGCTCTGGTTGTTGATTTTGACGCGCGCGCTCCACGTCGCGCCGCCGTCGGTCGAGCGCGAGAACCACACCCGCGTCTTGCAGGTCGAGGACGTGCTCGATCCCGGCTCGTTCGTGGCCGTCGTGCAGCCCGTGTCGCCGGAGAGATCCGCCCACAGCGCGTAAACGTTGTTGGTCGTGCCGTTGCGATACGTTCCGCCGGACACGTAGATGAGGATGCGCCGGTTGTTGAAGGCGGGAACGCCGATGTCGTAGGAGTCGTAGGTCGTGACGATGCGCGTGGGCGTGGAGTAGCTCGTGCCGCCGTTGGTCGACTTCACGACGTAGATGCCGCGCGAGCCGGTGTCGGGCCAGAAGCCGAACACGTCGCCCGTCGAGTTGGTCTTGACGTCCGAGCCGATGGACGTGCCGGTCGTCTCGGTGCTGCTCACCTTGATCGGCGTGCCCCAGCCGGACGATGTGCGGCGGTTCATGTACGCCGGCGCGCCGTTGTGCCAGATGACGTAGTTCTGGTCCTTATACGCCGACGTGGCGCTGTGATCGATCCACTGCATCTGCTTGTCGGTCTGGGTCTGCGATCCGGAGACGGTGCCGTCGAAGATCCACGTCGCGCCGCCGTTCGTCGAGCGGTACGACTGCACCTTGAGCACGGTGCTGCCGGAGTTGATGCCCATGGTCGTCGACCAGGCGGTGCCGTCCGAGGTCCAGTCGACCGTGGGATCGGAGTGGAAGGAGTCGCCGGTGTTGAGCGGGAGATAGGTCTGGCCCCACGTAACGCCGGCGTCGGAGCTGTAATACATCCCCTGCTGGCCCGAGCCGCCGATGTTGTTCGAGCCGGCGATGATCTTGTTCGGATCCCAGTAGTTGACCCGGATGTCGGACTCGCTGCGCGACGACGTCTGCGGTCCGGAGGTGCGGACGTTCGTGCCGGCGGAGGCGTCGAGCGACGTGACCTTCGCCGCGCGCGCCTCGTACTCGTCATCACGATCCTGGAAGTTCCGTCCCGGAGGCAGCGTCCCCTCGGGCGGTCCCGGCTTCAGATCCTGGTGATGTTCCATCCACTCGAGGATCTCCTTGAGCACGTGCGGATAGCCGCCGGTCGGATCGTCGAGATTGTCGTAGTTGCCCTCGGGATGATTCTTCTGCCAGTAGACCTTGAGCCACGGCGGGACGATCGTGTCCGCGGCGTCGCGGGCGTGGAGGCGGCCGAAGTTCTGGTGCGCGCGGATCAGTTTCTCGAACGCGCTGCCGGGGATGGCGTGTGCGGCCTTGAGCTGCTCCTCGAGACTGGGGAACTTCGGAACCTTGGCTTGCGGGGGTACGGTGGCGGCATTGGCAATGCTCGCCAGAAACAAAAGGAGTCCTGTCGCCAGGACGGCGGTTTTCTTCACTTGCTTCCCTTCCTGCTTTGTACCGATTTGGACCGGTAAATCCTTTGTTACAGATCAAGATCGATGCCGCACAAAAAGGATGGATTTCCGCCATCTCGGTAGCTTTACTGACCCTTTCGGACGGATATCAGGGTCAGGATGTGAACGCGGGGTGCGGGACTGACCCGTAGTGTCGTAGCGTTTTCGATAGGATGTCGCCAATGCCCCTTCGTGCTCTCGTTGTCGCTCTTCTCGTCCTCGTCCCGGTGTCCGCGCAGGCAGCGCGCTCGTATCACCTCGAGCTGGAAGCGAATCCCGCCGCCGCGTTCCCGTACCTCGGCCGCTTCGGCTCCGTCGACCTGCACGTCTACGCCTCCGGTGTGCGCGGCGATCTTCTCTGGCTGAAAGGCCTCTCGAAGAACGGCGCGTCCGCGGTCACGGTCGCGAACCCGCTCGCGCGCATGTACGTCGACGTGCCGGTCGGGGACATCGCCCCGATCCTCCAGAAGATGGCCGGGACCGTGGACGCGATGCAGCGCATGACCCCTCCCGCCCGCGGCCCGTCCGTCGCCGGCCAGGTCCTCGGCGTCGCCGCCACGCGCCATCGTCTGATCTACGGCCCCGAGGCGTGGATCGACTACTGGACGACGGGCGTGGTGCCGGAGAACGCGCAGTTCCGCCGCATCGCCCAGCAGTTCGTCGCCGGAATCTCGCCTGCGACCGCGGAGATGGTGAAGACGATTCCAGGCACGCCGGTGTACATCGAGCT
Organism: Thermoanaerobaculia bacterium; assembly: GCA_035536275.1. Classification (GTDB taxonomy): domain Bacteria; phylum Acidobacteriota; class Thermoanaerobaculia; order Gp7-AA8; family Gp7-AA8; genus QHVT01. Next base: position 29,920 of record DATLOL010000063.1, on the reverse strand, counting down.
GAACTTCCGCCGCTTCAAGAAAGTGCCGCTGCTGAAGCTCGAGAAGCTGTCTTGGGACGTCGATCCGGAAGACGAGAAAGACGCGCTCGAGCTGGGCCCGATCTACATGCGCGCGCCGCTGCTGGACAAGGTGCTGTCGGGAAACTAGTGGCGTGACACGACACTAGCCGTCCGCTCGATTTCGAGTAACCTCCGGCGCGCATGACCGCGCCATCCACCGGGCAACTGCGGCGCCGCGAGTGGCTGCTCTCGCTGAGCTTCGCCGTGTGGGGGCTGGGCATCGCCATCGCGATGAGCGCTGTGCTGCGGCGGCCCGCGCCGCCGGGGCAACCCGTGAGCGTGGCCACGCTGCAGAATGTCGATGCCCGCGGATCGATGTGGTGGATGCTGTGTCTCCTGCTCTTCCCCATCGTCCTGCCCGCGGCGCTGCGGCCCTTGACGCGGAGGCTGGCGAGCGGAAACGCGTGGGCTCGCAACACAGTGATCGCGGCGACGCTGGTAACGCTGTGGCTGGTCAGCGTGCACCAGAGCGTTCGCTGGGCGACCGTGCCCTGCGCGATCGTCGTCCTCGTCTGCATGCTCCTTCGCGAGCGCGAACTGCACTTCACGCGGCGCGACGTCGTGCTCGTGCCGTCGATGCTGGCGGCGTTGATCGCTCTCATCGACATCGCGCCGCGAATCTCCGCGCACAAGCATGCGGTGCTCGCGGCGCTGCTCGTGCTCGCGCTGCGCATCGCGGTCACGTTCCTGCGCTCGCCGCTCGCACCGGCGTTCGCGTTCCTCGCCGCGCCGCTCGCGCTCGTGCTGCAGACCGGCTTCTTCGCGCGCGATCAGCGGTACTTGGGCTGGCACGCGCTGGCGATCGTCGTCGTGACGCCGTTTCTCCTGCGCGCGTTTCTGCGCAATGAACGGCGCGCGCTGCGACTGCTGACCATCGTCGTGTTGCCGCTCGCGCTGTATGCGTACGCGAACGCGACCGGCGCGACGACGGCGTTCAGCAAGCCGCGCGTCAACTATTTCGAGGACGGTCACAACCTCGTCCCCGCCTCCGAGTATCTCCGCGGCGAGCTTCCCTATCGCGACATCCTCCCCGGCCACGGCCTGATCGAAGACGGCCTGTTCGACTACTTCGTCTTCCTCACCGGCGACGTCACCGCCGGCCGCACGCTCAAGGCGCGCGACGTGGCGGGCCATCTCAACGCGATCGCGCTCTACGCGCTGGCGTTCGCGGCGACGGGATCGGCGGAGGCGGCGTTCCTCACCGTCCTGCTGAGCCTCATGACCGGCACGTTCACGCCGACGATCCGCACGCTGGTGCCCGTGACCGCTCTCGCATTCATGGCCGCGGGCGTGCGCACGCGACGCGCGAAATGGTTCGCGTGGGCCGCGGCGACGACGGTTCTCACCGGCGCGATGAGTCTCGACTACGCGTTCTTCACCGCCGGCGCGCTCGTGCTCGCGTTGTTCCTCGGCGGCATCCGTCGCACGATTCGCCCCGCCGCGATCGGCCTCGCCGCTGCCGCCGTTCCGTTGTTCGGGATCTTCGCAATCCTCGGCATCCTCGACGACTTCGTGCGCGGCACGTTCGTCGAGATCCCGGCCGCTTCCGCCGCCTACCGCCTCGGCTTCTTCCGCGCGCCGCAGGCGATGCAGGAGCATCCGTCATTCCCCGAAGTGCTGACCGTGCTGCTGCGGCCGGAGGTCTATCAGAACCTGGTCTGGCTGATCATCGTCGTGAGCCTCGGCGCCGCACTCACGCGACGCCGGTCGCGCGCCGTGCAGCCGCTCCTCGTGCTGGCGATGTGGGTGGCGCTGGCGGGGATCTCCTTCGCCTACCGCTTCAATCACTACTTCGGCATGATCGCGATCGTCATCCTGGCGGGATTGATCTTGCGCCTGCTGCGAAAGCGGAGCGTGTTCGCGATCGTCGTGATGGCCGGCGCGATCGTGCTCGCGCGTCCGACGTCGCACGTCGACGGTGTCGGCTGGCTGCGCGGGTTCCGCGGCACTTCGCCGCCGGACTGGGTCGAGATCCGCGAGATCCCGCGCGCGCGCGGCGCGCTCTGGAACGCGCGCGACGCCGCCGCGATTCGAGCCGTGCACAAGTACCTCGGCCTCACGCTCCAGCCGCACGAGACCTTCTTCAACTTCACCGATACCGCGATCCTTCATTACGTGATGCGGCGGGACTGGCCGATGCGTGACTACGAGATCGCGTACATCCAGCCGGAAGCGAAGCAGCGCGAGGTGATCCGCATCCTCGAGTCAAACCGCGACATCCGCGCGGTGCTGATGCGTGAAGGCGACTGGTCGATCGACTGGATCCCGCCGGCGAAACGGGCCCCTCTCGTCCATCAGTACCTGCTCGAGCATTTCGAGCCCGACTTCGAGGAGGGCCACGTCACCTTCTGGCGGCGGAAATAGGCGTCACTGCACCGCCGACGGATCCATCCACAGCACTTCCCAGTGGTGGCCGTCGAGGTCGTAGAAACTCCACGCGTACATGAAGCCATGGTCCATCGGGTCCATCGCGTGACGGCCGCCGGCGTCGATGGCCTTGCGCACCAGTTGCTCGACCTCCGCCCGGCTCTGACACGACAGCGCGAGCAGCGCCTCGCTGTACTTCGACGTGTCGCAGATCGCGTTCTTCGTGAAGCCCTGGAAGAACGGCTCGCTGAGCAGCATGACGAAGGCCTTGTCGCTGAGGATCATGCAGGCGGCCTTGTCGTCGGTGAACTGCGGGTTGTAGGTGAAGCCGAGGGCGGAGAAGAACTCCATCGACTTCTTGAGGTCGCGGACGGGCAGGTTGACGAAGATCATGCGTTCCATCGGTTGTTCTCCCTTGGAAGGATAGACCGCGGCCGGCGCGCAAAATCATCGCAGTGTCATCCGCAGTGTCATCCTGAGCCGCCGCAGTCCCGCAGGGACGGAGGACGGTCGAAGGGGCTTTGCACACAATCTCCGACCTGCACATAAAGTCGGACGGCTGCACATAAAGTCTCGCCCGGCAGTGGGCAGCGGCTGAGCTAGGAGTTACCGGAGTTACCGAAATTACGGAAAGGGCATGTTGACTGGTGGTCAACATGCCGGTTACACTCCCGACGTGCGACAAACTGTCGCACGTTTTATAAAGATCTTTCGATAAGCCTAAAAGTGGTGGAGCCGTGGGGAATCAAACCCTCATGCGCCGGGTGTAAATCCCAGCGCCGTCCGTCAGAACCGGCCCCATTACGAAACGCGCGCGCCCTCGTGTATGCCGTCCAAAGCTGCGAGGGCGTTCGTATCTTTGCCCACTATAGGGCCTTTGCCGGATGATGTCCAAACGAAGTGCTGGCGACGACCTTCCCGATCTCAGGTGGTGCGCCGGATGATGATCGCCGCCGCTTCCCGTAGCTCCGCGCGTTCCTCGGCTGAGAACGTGTAGCCCTGCTCGCGTAGCAACCAACCTACAGAGGCGTTCGCCGCACGGGCGATCCGTGCGACAACTTCAAAGCTCGGGTGGTAGTTCTCATCGTTGACGATGCGGCTCAACGTCGCCCGGTTGATTCCAGCGTCCATCGCGACGATGCCGCGCTTCATCCCTGACCGGTCAAGAGCGAGACGAAGGCGCGCACGCCAATGCGCCGGAGGAAGCGCGGGACCGGCTTTCGGTGGCCTAGGCATCGCGCTCGCCGTCAAAGATTTCGTTCGCCGCTTGCCTGAACGCCTCCGCAATCGGCTCGCGAAGCTGGGCGAACATCTTCGCGATGATCAACTGTTCCAACTCGCGATACCTGTCCTGATTCGCGTGATCGCGCAGAGTGCCGTCCGGCCACTGCATCACGTCCGTTTCCTCGATGGCCTGTTCCGTCGCGAATGCCGCGTTAACGTGGCGGATGAACGCCTCGGCGAATATGGTTGCGTGCCTTCTCGTGACACGTCGAACGAAGCGCGGAAGCGCGCGGGTCACCGTCTCCCCCTTGTCCCCTTTTGGACATTGCGACGCTTCGTTATCGTGGGGTTGGCCGCTTCCGTGGCCTTCTCCGCTAGGCAGGCAAGGGCGTAGCGGCGGGCGTGGGACACGCGCTCCAGCGTGGCCCGTATCCGCGTCTCCTCCGCGCGCAGTTGAAGGACCAGCGCAGCAAGGCCCTCGGCTTCCAGCGTGAGACGTTCGGTTGATCGGCGTCGACCTGCTACCATTCGTCACTCCTTAGTCCGGGGACTATGGTGCGAAGTTTAGCCGGGGACGAAGATGGCCGCAAGGTGCCGCCGCGAAAGTCTCCCGAGAAAGTCCCTGAGCTAGTCACCTTTGGGCGTCGCTTACGCGAGCTACGGAAGGCGAAGGGCTGGAGTCAGGAACGGCTCGCCGAGGAAGCTGACATCAACGTCGTCCAGCTCTCGCACTTGGAGAACGGACACAACGAAGCGAAGCTGAGGACGATCCTCAAGCTGGCGCGCGGGCTGTCGGTTCGGACCGAGGAGCTGTTCCGGCCGTTCGACAAGCGCCGATAACCTGATCCTGCTCCCCGAAACTATAACTTGACGTTTTGAGGCGTTCTGATACTCTAGCTTTACGTTGAATGAACGACGTAAAGGGGAGTGACTGGTAGATGCTGAACCAACCCGAACCGATCATTAGCGCGTTCAAAGCCAACGTTCCCGCCGATTTCGTCGAGGACGTACTCGGAACCATCTTTGACCAGTATCTCGCCGCTTACGAGAACTGTGACGCCCTCATGGATGCCTCCGAACGGCACGACGTGCTTGCCGCGATGCGTCGCGCGATGATCGAGACGGCGGCGCGAAACGTTGCGCAGCGGTATCCGACAGCCGAGATTCAGACGCTCTTGAATCAGCGGAAGACGAGTCACTTCACGCTGCTGAAGTTTGGATCGGTAGACCTGACGTTCTCGAAGTCCGGCTCGCCGAAGGCGCTACCGCGTCCGGCCTTGCATCGGCAGAACCTTTTCGAGCGGGCACAGGCGTCGCTGTTCTTCCGCGAAGTCGCCCAACCTGAGGATCGCCTGTATGGCATTCTCATTCATGGTCCCGCAAGACGTAAGAAGCGCGACGACGATACGCCCGTCGCGAATCCGAAGTTTCCATCGTTCGCGCGCATCGTGTTCCCCGACCACGACGGGAAGATCCTCGCGAGCATTGACCTGTTCCGCGACTACCGTCTGGTCGTGCAGCGTTACATCCCGCCCGTCGAGGCGGTCGAGATCGCCGAGCCGAAGCCCCTCCGCATTCGGAAGAAAAAGGAGGAGTAGTGAGAACAGGAACGCCGGGGTTTGTGCCCGAGAGACTCTCTCGGGCACGCGAAGCACGTGCGCTCACAATCAACTCGCTCGCCGAGATGATCGATGTGTCGCGGCAGTCGTTGTCTGCATACGAGAGCGGGAAACAAAGCCCGAGCGCGGCGATTCTGGATCGCCTAGCGCAAGTTCTCAACGTGCCAGTCCGACACTTCACTACGCCACTGCCTCCGCCGCGACCATTTCGATTCTCGTACCGCTCCCTCAACGCCGCGACAAAGCGATCACGAACAAAGGCGGAGAACCGGTTCCATTGGTTCGACGAAATCCTTGCGTGGGTCGAGGCTGTAATCGAGTTTCCGCCGCCCGACGTTCCACAGTTCGACATCCGCAACCCGCTAAAGCTTTCCGATCACGAAATCGAAGGACTTGCAGATGAAACACGCCGCAAGTGGGGCCTTGGAAACGGGCCTATCGGAGACATGATCGCGCTACTCGAAAGTCACGGCGTGATTGTCACTAAGTTCCCGCTCGACTCGGATCACCTGGATTCGTTTTGCGCTCACGGGAAGGATCTTCCCCCGTACGTGGTACTCAACTCGGAGAAAGAATCTGCTGTACGTCTTCGGCTCGATGCGGCTCATGAGCTAGGACATGCGATCCTTCATAGAGGGTGTTCATTCAACACGGCCGACCATAAGAGAGCAGAAGCGCAAGCATTCAGGTTCGGCGCGGCGTTTCTGTTTCCTGAAGTGTCATATCTGCGCGAGGTCGTCTCGATCTCGCTTCCGTCATTCTTCGCGTTAAAGCGTCGCTGGAAAGTGTCCGCAAAGATGATGCTGAAGCGCGCCGCCGATCTCGAATTGATTCAACCAGAACAGTCCGAGCGCCTGTGGCGTTACTACTCGTCAAAGGGCTACTCGCGCCACGGCGAGACGTACGACGACGTGATCGAGATTGAACGACCGCGCCTGCTCAGCCGCGCTTTCGAGATGATTGTTAGCGAGGGTCTAGCTTCACGGGAACAGATTCTCGACGCGATCCCGCTGCACGCGAACGAAATCGAGGAACTGTGTTCACTGGAGCGCGGGTTCCTCAGAGTCGCGGCACCGGTGGCAGAACTGAAGCCGCGTCAGAACACACTCTCTCTCTTCGGCGACAACGACCGTGACAACGTTGTGCTGTTCAGAGGGCAGAAGGACTAGGCCGCGTGAGCGCCTCTTACCCCTTGCGCTTCGACTCTGACAGCGCACCAGCCGCCCGCAGCGCGAGCTGACGTAGCCACTGTGACAACTCCAACCCGTCCCGTTCCGCCGCCGCCATGATCGCGGCTTTCTGTTCCGCCGTGACCCTCATGCGGATCACGTCATCCTTCAACGGCTTCTCGGGTGGCACAACCGGTTTTCGCTTCGCAGGCATCGTGAACACAACGTAGCTACAGAAACTTCACTTGTCAAGGGGCTCGCGTCTTGACTTGATGCGTCCGTGAACCTACATTGTAGCTACACGGAGGCTACATGGAACCGCGCCAGCAAAAAGGACTTGAGATTGCCGCGACGCTGCGGATTCAGGCGAAGAACGAGGGATCGTGGGTTGTCCCTTCGCAGGCGACTCTCGTCAAGAAGTACACCGTCACGCGCGACGGCGAAGCGTTCCGCTGCACGTGCCCCGATTACGAGTCGCGCAACGCGACGTGCAAGCACGGCTACGCGGTCGAGTTCTTCCTCCGGCGCGAAACGACGATCACAGCGGACGGCGAAACGACCGTCACCGAGACGCGTGCGATGCGCGTGACCTACCCGCAGAACTGGCCCGCGTACAACGCCGCGCAGACCGCAGAGCGCGGCCTGTTCTGCCACCTGCTGAGCGACCTGTGCGCCGCCATCCCGGCGCCGCCGCGCGGCATGGGGCGTCCGTCGGTTCCGCTCCCGGAGGCGCTGTTTGCCGCCGCGTACAAGGTCTACTCCGGCCTGAGCGCGCGTCGCTTCATGACCGACCTTCGCGGCGCGCAGGCAAACGGCTTCGTGTCCCGCGCGTGGCACTTCAACTCCGTGCTGAAGGTCATCGAAGACGAGACGGTGACGCCGGTCATTCACAAACTCATCACCGCGAGCGCGGCGCCTCTGAAGTCGGTAGAGAGTCAGTTCGCCGTCGACTCCACCGGGTTCGGGACTCAGAATTTCTACCGGCACTACACCGCGAAATACGGTCGGGATCATAGCTTCCGCAACTACGTGAAGCTGCACGCGCTCGTGGGCACGAAGACGAACGTCATCGCAGGCGCGACGATCACGGACCGCGACGCGCACGACTACCCGCAGTTCATCCCGCTGATCGAAGACGGCGCGAAGAACTTCGACATGGCTGAGATCAGCGCGGACAAGGGCTACATCGGTGCGAAGAACATGGAAGCCGTCGCGCGCATCGGCTCCGAGGCTTACATCCCGTTCCGCGTCGACATGAAGGACAACCCGTCATCCCCCGTGTGGACGAAGCTGTATCACCTGTACAACTACCGGCAGGACGAGTTTGCCGCGCACTACCATCGCCGGAGCAACGCGGAGTCCACCTTCTCCATGATGAAGCGCGTGTTCACGGACACGCTGCGCAGCAAGGGCGAGGTAGCGCAGGCGAATGAACTTCTGCTCATGGTCGTCGCGCACAACATCAGGTGCGTCGTGCATTCGATTTTTGAACTGAACGTGACGGTTCCCGGCCTGTCAGCCTGCACACAAAGCGCAATCGCTGCACATAATGTCGCGTGACGAGGCGACTTTAGGTGCAAAGCCGGTCGAAGGATCCCCCGCCGACGGAGCGTGCGTTGCGTTCCAGCAGGGGATCCCTCGACCGTCCTCCGCTACGCTGCGGCGGCTCGGGATGACACGGGGTCCTCCGCTGCGCTACGCTCGTGTCAGTCGCGAATCTTCAGCGGCAGGCCGAACGCGGGGAACAGCGTTTCCGTGTCCAGGAACGAGTTCCAGCCGGCGATGCGATCGCCCGCGAGCTCGAGCACGATGACCGCCCAGGCGGTGTACGTCCCCGGCGCTTCGCCCGCGTGGTAGTGCGCGAACGCCGGCGAGCCGCTGGCCTGGATCGGAATGAGTCTCGAGCCGCGGCACACCGCGCCAGGCCCGTGCATCCAGGCCTTGACGAGATCCGGACCGCGCAGCCAGAGCGTGTACGGCGGCATCGAGAACGTGACGTCGTCGCGCAGCAGCGTCACCAGCGCATCGAGGTCGTAGCTCTGGAATGCGTGCACGTACTGTTCGAGCATCCGCGTCTGCTCGTCCGTCAGCTCGTCCGCCGCCGGTGCGACGTCGCGCTCGGCGAGCGTCGCCCGCGCGCGCTGCAGGGCGCTGTTCACCGACGCCACCGTCGTCTCCAGACACTCCGCCACCTCGGCGGCGGACCATCCGAGGACTTCGGTGAGCAGGAGCGCGGCGCGCTGCTTGGGCGGGAGATGCTGCAGCGCGGCGACGAACGCCAGGCGGATGCTCTGCCGCAGCGCCGCCAGCTCGAACGGGTCCGCCTGCGCCGGCAGCACGCGGGCGTCGGGGATCGGCTCCAGCCAGTGCGTGCGGTCGTGTGTGACCAGCGGCTCGTCGACCGTCCCCGCGCCGCGCTCTTCGAACGGACGCGCGCGGCGCATTCCGGCAGACAGCAGATCGAGACAGACATTCGTCGCGATGCGGTACAGCCACGTCTTCACCGAGGCGCGCCTCTCGAATCGGTCCATATTGCGCCACGCGCGGACCATCGTTTCCTGCACGGCGTCGTCCGCGTCGGCGACCGAGCCGAGCATCCGATAACAGTGTCCCGTGAGCGCGCTGCGGTGGGCTTCCAACTCCTCGGCATGCATGTGCGACCATGGTAAACGTGAAGCGAGTCGCACTGGTCACGCTCCTGTTGCTGGTCGTGGTCGTCCTCGTCCTGCTTCAGTCGACGGAGTGGCTGGTCTCCCTCGGCGGACGTCCGCAGGGCGCGCGGCTGGAGCGGATCCGCCGCTCGCCGCAATTCGCGGACGGACGCTTTCGCAACCGGCAGCAGGCGCCGCTCACGACCGCCTCCAACCGCGAGATGCTCCGGCGGCAACTCTTCGGCGACGAGCAACGCGCGCCGCTGCGCCCGATCCCGGTCGTGCGCGAGCGGCCGGCGAATCCTTCGCCGCTCCGCGCGACGTGGCTCGGCTGGGCGACAGTGCTCGCCGAGATCGACGGGCGCAACATTCTTACCGATCCGATCTGGAGCAAGCGCTGCTCGCCGTCGACGCTGGTCGGGCCCAAGCGCTTTCACGAGCCGCCGATCGCGCTCGACGCGCTGCCGCGCATCGACGCCGTAGTGATCTCGCACGATCACTACGACCACCTGGACATGGACACGGTCCGCGTCCTCGCCGCCCGCGGCACGCGCTTCGTCGTGCCCCTCGGCATCGGCGCGCATCTGGAACGTTGGGGCGTCAAGCCCGCGCAGATCACGGAGCTGGACTGGAATGAGAGCGCCGAGGTGGCGGGACTGCGGATCACCGCGACGCCGTCGCGGCACTACAGCGGCCGCAATCCGCGCCACGGCAACGAGACGCTGTGGGCGTCGTGGGTCGTGGCCGGACCGCGGCATCGGATCTGGTTCAGCGGCGACACGGGCTGGTTCGACGAGCTCGCGCAGATCGGGGCGCAGCATGGGCCGTTCGACCTGACCCTGATCAAGATCGGCGCATCGGATCCGACGTGGGAGAGCATCCACATGAGCCCCGAGGATGCGGTACGAACGAACGTGGCCCTGCGGGGCAAGGTGATGCTGCCCGTGCACTGGGCGACGTTCAACCTCGGCTTCCACGCCTGGCGCGAGCCGCCCGATCGCGCGCTGGCGGCGGCGCGCAAGAGCGGCGTGACGATCGTGATCCCGCGGCCGGGCGAAGCCGTGGATCTCAACGAGCCGGTCGGGCAGGTCGATCCCTGGTGGAAGTAGCGGACCGCCGGCGTCCCGCCGGCTGAGCAGGCGGCGTCCCCGCCGCCGGGAGCGGGACGCTCCCTGTTCAGCCGGCGGGGACGCCGGCGGTCCGTAAACCTCGCAGCGCGTTCCTGCGTAGGACGCTGCATGGACTCCACGACTTTCGGCGCCGTCGGCGCCCTGTACGCGGCGGCGTTCGGTGTCGGGCTGCTGCGTGTCCGTCGCTCCACCTGGGCGGACGGGTTCCTGTCGGCACTGTGCGCGATTGCCGCGACCGCGATTGGGGCGATCATCGCCCAACACGACGGCCGCCTCGCCCCGATCGAGGACGCACTCGAGCGGATCGAGCTCACGGCATCGCTCCTTGCCGGCCCGCTGATGCTCGCGTACGTTGCGGCGGTCTGGCGGCGCCGCGCTCCCCGCGCGCTCGATGCCGTGCATGCGATTCCGGCGGTCCTGTCGCTCGCGATCGTGCCGGCCATCGAGCACGTGGTCGCACACCAGATCGTGTACACGATCGCCTCCGCGGTCTTGATGCTCCGCGCGCGCAGGATGGACGCCGAGCCCTTCCACGCGAACGTCAGCCGCGGACTGCTCCTGTTCTTCGCCGCCGTTCACGTCTCGCAGATGGCACGGTTCGCATGGAGCGACGTCGGCGTCCTTCGCAACATCGTCCCCGTCAGCGCCAGCGCCGCGATCCTCATCCTCGGCGTCATGCTGGCGGTGGCGAATCGGCGCGAGCGGCCCGCTCCGCAGCGATACGCAAACGCGCCGCTGCCGGCCGCGGACGCCACCCGCTGCCTGGAGCGCCTGGAGGCCGCGATGCAGAGCGAGGCGCTCTACCGCGACCCGGCGCTCTCCCTGCCGGCGCTCGCGGCCAAGCTCGGCGTAACACCCCACCTCCTCTCCCAGAGTCTCAATCAGCATCGCGGTACGACGCTCATCGACTACCTGGCGGAATGGCGGGTGGCGGAGGCGAAGCGCCAGCTTCTCGATCCCGCGCGCGACGGCCTGACCATCGACGCGATCGCCGAGACCTCGGGATTCGGGTCGCGGTCCGCCTTCTACACCGCGTTCCGGCGCATCATCGGCGTGACGCCGTCGGAGCTCCGCAAGTCCAGGTGAGGCGAAGATGTCCGTTCCGATCGGGACGGACAAACTCGCGCATCTTCGAACCGGCCCTCGCGTAATGCGAGGACATGATCCGCAACCTCATCGCCCTCGCCTTTCTCGCCAGCCCCCTGTTCGCGCAGGGACTCGTCTTTCCCGGAAAGCAGTGGACGCAGACCGATCCCGCCCGCTTCGGCTGGTCCTCCTCACACCTCGCGGCCGCGAAAGCGCACGCGGAGGGGCTCGAGTCCAACGTCATGGTCGTGCACCGCGGCGCGCTGATCGCCGCCTGGGGTGACGTCGACGAGCGCCACGCGGTGCAGTCGGTCCGCAAGAGTTTCCTGAGCGCCCTGATCGGAATCGCCGTCGCCGAGAAAAAGCTCGACCCGAACGCTACGCTCGCGGACCTGAAGATCGACGACCGGCCGCCGCTCACTCCGCGGGAAAAGCGTGCCCGTGTGACCGATCTGCTGACGTCGCGCTCCGGCATCTATCACTCCGCGCTCTACGAGCACCCGAGCTGGAAGAAGCGCAAGCCCGCACGCGGCGCGCACGCGCCCGGCTCGTTCTGGTTCTACAACAACTGGGATTTCAACGCCCTCGGCACGATCTACGAGCGGGCCACGCGCACGACGATCGGCGATTCATTCGAGCGCCGCATCGCCAAACCGATCGGGATGGAGGACTTTCGCCCGGACGACGTCGAGTACCTCACGCGAACGACCATGACCGAACGGTTCATGGAGAACGAGTCCGATCATCGCGCCTACGTCTTCAGCATGACCGCCCGCGACATGGCCCGCTTCGGACTGCTGTACCTCGCGAACGGCCGGTGGAACGGACGCCAGATCGTGCCGGCGTCGTGGGTGCAGCAGAGTACGCGTGCAATCGTCCCGACACCGCGTGGCGCCAGTTACGGGTACATGTGGTGGGCGCGCCCGGCCGGCGACGGCCTGCCGCCGATGGTGTTCGCCTCGGGTGCCGGAGGCCAGCGGATCTTCGTCATCCCCCAACTCCAGCTCGTGGTCGTGCATCAGGTGCCGTCGGGCGGCGTCGGCCTCTTCGCGCAATTGCGGCGGCGCTTCTTCGGCTCGCAGAGCGTCGAGGACGAAGAGCTCGCGAAGCTCCTTCAGCTCATCGTGGCCGCTCACCCGCGGCGTTGAGTTACGCCGCCGCGGCGGCGGCGCGCAACTGCTCGAGATCGGCGAGCAGTGCGCCCGCGTCGGCGTAACGCGCCTTCGGATCCTTCTCCAGGCATCGCATCACGATCGCGTTCAGCTCGCGGCCGATGTCGGCGCGCACTTCGATGGGCGGCTTGGCCTTCTCCATGATGTGCGCGGTGAGGATGCCGGTGAGCGATGACGACTCGAACGGGCGCCGCCCGACCAGCAGCTCCCACAGCAGCACGCCCATCGCGTAGACGTCGGTGCGCGCGTCGAGCTGCTTGCCCTGCACCTGCTCGGGGCTCATATAGTGCGGTGTCCCCACGATCAGTCCGGCCTGAGTCATCGCCTCCGGCGCTTCGGCCATGCGTGCGACGCCGAAGTCCATCAGCTTCACCTCGCCCTTCGCGTCGATGAGGACGTTCTGCGGCTTGATGTCGCGATGGATGATGCCCTGCTCGTGCGCGGCCTGCAGACCGCGGGAGATCTGCCGGGTGATGCCTACCGCCGCACGGGCCGGCATCTGCCGCGCCGGCGCCTCGTCCATCAACTCGTTGAGCGTGTAGCCGCGCACGAACTCCATGCTGATGAAGTACACGCCGTCCGCTTCGCCGTAGTCGTACGTGCGCAGGACGTTGCGATGGGTGATCTTGCGCGCCAGCCGGATCTCGCGCTTGAAGCGCTCCAGGTCCTCGGGCGAACGGGTCATGACGTCGCCGGGCAGGGTCTTGATCGCGACGGTCTCGTCGAGCTGCGTGTCGTTCGCCTTGTAGACGATGCCCATGCCACCGCGGCCGAGGATCGACTCGACGCGATAGCGGCCCGCGAACAGTTGTCCGACGGTCAGCTCGACCGGCTGGCCTGCCGGTGCGGTCACGCCAGGGATGGTGCCCTCCATGCGCAGCGTCGCGTCGCCGCTCATCGTCCCGCCGACGGAGCGCATCATCCCCGTCGTCACGCTGACCAGCGGCAACGCCGCGACGGGCAGCGGCTGCGGGAGCCACTTGAGACGCACTTCCTCGCGCGACGCGGCGTTCATTACCTCGGCTCCCGCCGCCTGCGCGCTCTCGTACGAGACGTACGCGAAGCCGTTCGGCGCGTGCCACGCGAAGAGGAGCGCGAGCAGCGGCGCGTTGCCGACGATGGCCAGCCCGCTGTCGTTCTCGATGGTCACGGAGCCGGAGACGAATTCGCCGGTGGCGATGCCGACGCCGATCGACATCGTGCCGAGGGCCAACTCCTCGTTGATGGCGCGGGAGGCGCGGATGGCGTGGATGATTCCGCGATCGCCGCGGAACACCGAGACCAGGCGGTGGCCGTCGATCTCGCGGACCTCCCCGTCCTGCCGGGCCACTTCGCGCTGCTGCACGCGCATGGCCCGTTCCACGGCGGCGATGACGGAGGCGGCGTCGCCCTCACCCACCGTCGCCGGGAGTCCGCGAAGATCGGTGACGAGGACCGTGCCTTCGTCGAGCTTCGCCGGCTCGTTGCGCATGGTCACCGCGGGGACGAGGGCGGACTTCTCCGCCATCGCGGCGTAGAGCTCCTCGAGCTCGGCCTTGTCGCGGAGGGAGTTGATCATCTTTCCGAAGGAGCGTCCGAGGATCCCCACTTCGTCGTTGCCGCGGGTCTCGGGACCGACGCTGTAGTCGCCCGCGGTCACGGCCTGGGCGATGCCGGCGAGCTGCGAGATCGGCCGGGTGACCCGCTTGGCGATGAGCCACGAGAACAGCAGCGCGAGCAGCAGCGCGCCGCCGCCGCCGTAGAGCAGGGCCTGTTCGATCTCGCGGAAGGGCGCGAGCTCGCGGTCGAGCGATCGGAGGAAGAGCGCGTTGCCGACGGTGTCACGTCCGGAGCGCAGCGGCCGTGACGTCACGATATAGCGGCTGCGATCGACGGTCACCTCGGACGTGCGTCCGAGAGCGACATCCTTCGGCATGACGCTGGGCGCGTTCGCGGAGCGGACCGTGTTGTCTTTGCTCGCGAACATCACCGCGGCGTTCGAGGCCGCGTCGATGCGGTTCGCGAACTCGTCGTCCATCGCGTAACCGTTGATCAGGTACCCGATGCGCACCGACCGCGCACCCGAGGCGACCGGGGCGACGGCGACGTGGAAAAGCTTCCCGTCGAGAGGCAGGACGCCGGTCGTGACTTCGACCGTGCCGTCGTCGACGATCGACCGCACCAGCGACGACTTCTCGTAAAAGTCCTCGGTCGTACCGCCGGCGATGTTCAGCTTGTCCGTGCGCGCAACGAGGCTGCCCTGGTCGTCGAGCAGCATCATTACGTCGGTCTTGAGCCGGTCGCGGTTCTGGATGAGCTGGTCGTTGATGCTCGGGTAGTCGATGGCCGCTGCCGGGGGCGGCGCGTTGAGATCGATCACCGTCCCGTCGGGCAGCGCCGGCTGGAGGGAGGTCTGGATGTAGGCGTAGAAGGCGGAGTCGCTGCCGAGGACGCGGGTGGCGCCGCCGAGGGCGGCCAGGCGCTCGCGCTCGAAGACGTCGTACAGCTTCGCGGCGCCGGAGATCGAGCGGTTGACGGTCTCGTTGGCGATCGTGTTCGCGCGGGTGATGGTGATGCCGACGGCGACGGCGACCACGATGGCGATCAGGGTCGCCGTCAGGAGAAACAGCTTGAGGACCAGCGGGAAGCGCGGACGCTCCACCGTATACGCTTTGGGCGCGGGCATCTCCGCCGAGGTCGTGGCCTTGTCGTCGAGCGCCTGCGCGGTCATTCGCTAGTAGTCCTTCGGTGGGCGGTAGGTCTGTCCGAACTTGTTCTTGTGCTGGGCGACGCGGAAGTTGCGGCCGTCGATGCGGAGGAGGGTTGCGCCGGCCACGGTGCCGTCCGCTTTCACCTCGAGGTCGGACGGCGCGCTCGTGCCGCCCTGCTCGTTCCAGGCGACGACGCGGTAGCGGCCGGGCGGCACGTCGAACGAGTAGTTGCCGCTGGGATCGGCGAAGCCGTAGAACGGCGTGCTCATCACGTGCACGACGGCGGACATGTTCGGGTGCACGTTACAGTAGACGTTGACCGTTCCGGGAGCCTCGAACTTGTGCGTTTTGCCTGCCCCGCGGCGGTAGAGGCCGAGGTCGAACGTGTGGCCGGGGGTGAGGGAGAAGAGGTTGTGGGCGATCGGGTCTTCGTTGGGGAAGCTGACCGTCGATCCGGCGGGCACGGCAATGACGTGCGGCAGGAAGGTCTTGCTGCGGGTGGTCATGGAGAAGGCCGCGGCGGGCTTCTTCCAGGTCTTCCCGGCCGGCTCGAGCCAGACCAGGGTCTCGTTGACGACAGGGTTCTGTCCACGGCGGGCCATGAACATGACCTTGCCGTTGACGGTGGCGGCGCTGAGGGCGGTCGTGAACACGCTCGCGGCCGCCGCGAAGAGGAGAAAACGTTTCATGAGAGTGGCTCCGGGGGCTGGAAAGTGTAGCACAGGGGGTTGTGCTCCCGGCGTGCCGATGGAAGTATCAATATCGTGCGAATTTTCGATTGCGATTAGGCGCAAAAACCGTATCATATTCACCATGCATCACAACGGAGGGGCGCGCGGGGGCTGCAATAAACGCAGGCCGCGGATGCTTCTCTATCGTACGATTCAGCGCGGCAAACGGTCGCATTGATCATTGACAGAAGTTCACGAGATCCCGCTCCTCCCTTCCACCGCAGGGCGAGTAGGAGCGGTCGATCCGGTCCGCAGCGACGGCGAGGTGGGTCATGGCACGTGACGTGGCGCTTGCAGCGGGTCCGCCGGAAATTCATGGGGAGGAGGTAACGAAATTCGCATGGATTGTTCTAATAAACCTAAGGGGGTTGCTTCGTAGCCGGACGGTTACGCGGTAACACCCACCCCGAAGGGCGCCTGTCAAAGGGCGCCCTTTTTGTTTTTGGCGGAAAGGTCACGCCATGGGACCAATGGGACGAATGTGACGTATGGGTCCCATGGGGCCCATCGGTCTCATTCGTCCCACGATCAATCCATCCGCGGCACCACCGCCCGCCCGTCCACGAGCGGGATCGGCGTCGCGTCCGGCGCGAGGATCATGCGCAGGCGCTCGCGCATCGCTTCGACGGATGCGAAGTCGGCCAGCAGGACGTCCTGCAGCGCCTCGACGTCGGCCGCGCGCAGGCGCGGCTTCTTCTCCAGGCACGCGTTCGTCTTACAGCGGTTCGTGCAGTACTTGCGGGTCTTCCGTGTTTTCGGGAAAGCCGTTCCGCAATAGTGGCAGCGCCCCATCTCCCCTCCCGTAAATCCGTTGATCAACGGATTCGCCGCACGATGCCGGAACTCGCGTGCTCCCCACGCGCGTCGCCACAAGGTGTCGCAAAGCCGTTAACGAGCGACACTGTAGCGGAACGTGTGCACTTGGTCAACTTGTTGACGATGGTGCCCGGAGCCGGACTCGAACCGGCACGCCCCTCACGGGACAGCGGATTTTAAGTCCGCTGCGTCTACCGATTCCGCCATCCGGGCGCGGCAGTCGACCGGATCATAACCGGTCCACATCGAGTATCATTCGCGCCGCATCAGAACCCCCTCCGGAGGCAGCAGATGACCACCGCAATCGACCATCTTCCCAGCGCGCCGCTCACGATGCTCTCCGAGGAAGAGCAGATGTTCCAGCAGAGCGTGCGCGACTTCGCCGTCGAGCAGATCCGCCCGCTGGTCCACGACATGGACAAAGACGCCACCATGTCCAAGGACCTGATCAAGAGCTTCTTCGAGCTCGGGATCATGGGCATCGAAGTCCCCGACCAGTTCGGCGGCGCCGGCTCCACCTTCTTCAACGCCGTGCTCGTGGTCGAGGAGCTCTCGCACGTCGACGCGTCCTGCGGCGTGCTCGTCGACGTCCAGAACACGCTGGTCAACAACGCCATCATCCGCTGGGGAAACGACGACCAGAAGTCCAAATACCTCAAGATGTTGGCCGCGGACACGGTCGGCGCGTATGCGCTGTCCGAGGCGGGGTCGGGGTCGGATGCGTTCGCGCTGGCGCTGCGTGCGGAGGACAAGGGCGACCATTTCGTTCTGAATGGCCAGAAGCTGTGGATCACCAATGCGGCCGAGGCGGGACTGTTCATCGTGTTCGCGAACGCGAATCCGGATGCCGGGTATAAAGGAATCACGGCGTTCCTCATCGAGCGCGACTTCCCCGGCTTCGAGGTCGGCAAGAAGGAGGACAAGCTCGGCATCCGCGCCTCCTCCACCTGCGAGCTGATCCTCGAGGATTGCCGGGTCCCCCGGGAAAACGTCCTCGGCGAGGCCGGCAAGGGCTACAAGATCGCCATCGAGACGCTGAACGAAGGGCGCATCGGCATCGGCGCGCAGATGATCGGCGTGGCCCGCGGCGCCCTCGAGCACGCCATCGCGTACACGAAGGAGCGCAGGCAGTTCAACACGCGCATCGCGGACTTCCAGGGCGTGCAGTTCCAGATCGCCCAGGCCGCGACCGACCTCGAGGCGGCGCGGCTCATGGTCTACAACGCCGCGCGCCTCAAGGACGCCGGCCGCCCCTTCCTCCGCGAGGCCGCCATGGCCAAGCTCTTCTCCTCGCAGGTCGCGGAGAAGGTCACCTCCCTGGCCGTGCAGCTCTACGGCGGCAACGGCTACACCAAGGAGTACCCGGTCGAGAAGTTCTGGCGCGACGCCAAGGTCGGCCAGATCTACGAGGGGACGAGCAACATGCAGCTCGCCACCATCGCCAAGACCATCCTCACGGAGCGGCTGTAAGTTCGTAGAGTTCTTCTGATCGCGATCGTCGTCGCGGCGGCGTTCCGCATCGCGGCGACGTACCGCGTCTTCAGCCAGACCGTCGACGAGCCGATCCATGTCGCCGCCGGCCAGCAGTGGCTGCGCGAAGAGCGGTATGACCTCGACATCGAGCATCCGCCCCTTCCGCGGATCCTCTTCGCCCTCGATGCCCGCAACGCCGACGCCGAGGGCGACCGCGTGGCGCGGGGCAACCAGCTCTTCTGGCGCGACGGCAACTATCTGAGAAATCTCGCGCTTGCGCGCGCGGGCAACCTCCCCTTCTTCCTTCTCGGGCTGCTGGTGGTCTTCGCCTGGACGAGGCGCGTCGCGGGCGAAACGGCGGCGCTGATCGCCGCCGCGCTCTTCGCCGCGCTCCCTCCGATCCTGGCCCACGCCGGTCTGGCCACGACGGACATGGCTGCCGCCGCGACGACCATCGCCGCCCTGTACGCCCTCGCCCTGTGGCTCGACGCACCCTCCTGGCGCCGCGCCGCCATCCTCGGCGTCGCCATCGCCGCGGGCATGCTTTCCAAGTTCTCCTTTCTTCTTCTCTTCCCCCTCGGCGCCGCGATTCTGGCCGCGTTTCAGTTTCGACGGATTCGCTGGCGTCACGCCGCGGCGGTGGTCCCGATCGTCCTGGTGCTCGTCGCCGGGGCCTATCGCTTCGAGCGCGGGAGCCTCGTCGACGCCCGCGCCGCGACCTCGGTCATCGGCACGGCCGAGCACCGCGCCGCGACGTACGCCCAGGCGCCCGGGTACGAGTGGATCCGCCCCGATATCCTCATCGCCTACTACGACTATGCGAACGCGGCGGCGCGACAGGGCGTCACGGGCATCGACTTCGTCGACTGGGCGAAGGTGGTCGGCTATCCGTCACCGCAGGCGGGACGCAGCGGCCGCGACTCGATGATCGGCGCGCCGAAACCCGCGCCGAAGCCGTGGTCGGAGCCGTTCCGCGCGGCGTGGCACCGCCTGGTGATGCGGCCGAAGTTCCCGGGCATCGCCTTCATCACCGGCGCGGATTTCGTCCGCCAGCATTCGGCGATGGGACACGGCGAGGCGTGGCTGTTCGGCGAGAACCGGCCCGGCGGCTACTGGTACTACTTCCCGGTCATCCTCTTCTTCAAGACGCCGCTGCCGTTTCTGGTCTTTGCCGGCGCCGGCTTCGTGTTCCTCATCCGGAAACGCGCCCTGGCGCTGGCGTTGATCCCTCTGGCGATGCTGGCCGTATCGATGACCAGCCGCATCAACATCGGCGTCCGCCACGTCCTGCCGATCTATCCGTTCCTGACCATCGCCGCCGGATGCGGCGCCTTCCTGCTCTGGCATCGGTCGCGCGCCCTCGTGCTGGTCCTCGGCGCCTGGCTCGCCGTCGCCACCTCGCTCGCGCACCCCGACTACCTCGCCTGGTTCAACGAGGCCGCAGGGCGCCATCCGGAGCGCATCGCCGTCGACAGCAACCTCGATTGGGGTCAGGACCTGCTGCGCCTCCCGCGCAATGAGCCGCTGTATCTCTCCTATTTCGGCTCCGCCGACTGGCGCCGGCACCTCCCGCACGCCCAGCCGGTACCGGCGCAGTGCACGCCCGGGCTGCACGCCGTCAGCGAGATGATGTACCTGCGAGAACGCGACGATGAGCTGCGCTGGCTCGCACGCTACGAGCCCGAACGTCGCGTGGGAGCGTCCATCCGTCTCTATCGGATTCCCGGTTGCCCGTAGCGGGCACGGGCATACACTGTCGGCATGGACTTCGGACGCATCGTCAAGCTGCTCGTCGTGGTGGGCGTGGTGTTCCTCCTCTGGAAGTACGTCGTGCCGATGGTGAAAAGCTCGGGGCGCCGCGGCGATACTCGCAGCACGGTTTCGAGCGGCAGCGGCTCGTGCGTGCAGAGCGCCGAGCGCGCCTCGGAAGAATGGGGCAGCGGCCTGCGCCAGTTCGCGAACCCGCCCTACGACAGCATGGCCTGGTCGGTGTTCCGCGGAAAGGTCGAGTCGAAGATCGGCTCGGCGGAACGCGATTGCGGCTGCGACTCGGCCTCCTGCGAGAAGAGCCGGGAGGCGATGCGCGACCTGCGGTCGCTGGTAGGAGACTTCGAGTCGACGATCCGCAACGGCTCCAGCGCCAGCGATTTCGTGCAGCGCCAGGAATCGATCGACAACAAGATCAACGACGCCGGAGCCCTCGCGCGCGACGGGAAGTGAGGACGACCGCTGATGCTCGGGAGGACGACCGGGAGCGCCTCCGGCGGGCCGGCACGGCCGGCAGCGCTTGTTGGCCTGGCCAGACCGCACGCCTGACCCACTGAACGCGGCTCTCGGCAGCCGCACGTGTTTCGATGAGCGCTGCCGACCGCGTCGGCCCGCCGGAGGCGCCCTCGTCGTCCCCCTGAGTGTTAGCCGTCACGCTGCCGCTGCGCGAGGCGTTGCAGGAAATCGACGGCGATGCCGCCGCTGGCGCGTTTGAGCGTCATCAGATAGACCGCGATGGCCACGATGCCGCCCAGCCAGGCCAGTGAGCCCCAGGCGCGCTCGTGCGGGAAGAACGGCCAGAGCATGAACAGCACCGCGCCGATCGCGCCTGCGACCAGCAGCAGCACGCGCTGAGGGCGCGGCGCGTCGACGTTGCGGTTGCAGAGCAGCGTGACCGTGGCGTCGCGCTCGTCGTCGGGTGCCCAGGACACGGTGCACTCGATGGCGCCGCCGCCTCCGCCCCTGCGCAGCGGCAGGATGAACTCGCGGGCCTGGTCGCGCCGCGCGGTCACGTCGCCGCCGTACATGTCGACGAGCTCCTCGACCGTCTCCTCGATCCCCTCGAACGGAATCCGATCTTCCGTCAGCTCGACCGGTTTCGTTTCCGTCATGCGTCTCTCCACAACCACCCGCGCCGCAAACTATTCGCCTCGGCCGCCTTCAGCGTCACCGCAGGCCGCGGATCGGGGCGTCCCGTGAGCGTGTGTGCGCGCAGCACGCCGGCCCGGGCCACCGTCACCTCGGCAGTCTCGCCGACCTTCAGCCCGCGCAGTGCGCTCTTCACGCCGTCCTCGTTCGTCACCCGCATTCCGTCGATCGCCACCAGCTCGTCATTCGGCAGGAGGCCAGCCTCCATCGCGGCCGCACTGCGGGTGACGGCATCGACGAACAGCAGCCCATCGCGGGTGACCAGACGCGCGCCGAGGAAGGCGCGGTCGGGATCGCGGGGCGTGGAGGTGAAAGCGATGCCGAAGGCGTCGAACAGCTCGGCGTACGGGAGTGTCTCCGTCCCGTCGACGTAACGGGCGAAGAAGTCGCCGACGTCGGCCACGCGCGTGACCAGCCGCTCCATCGCGTCCTCTTCCACTCCCCGCCCGGTGCGCCCGTACTCGTTCCAGAGGATCGCCAGCACATCGTCGAGCGACCGTTCTCCGTTCGTGGCGCGCCGGATCGAGAGGTCGAGGAGCGCCGACACCAGCTCGCCCTTGTTATAGAACGAGAACCACGCGTTCGGGTGATCGTGCATCTGCGAGGGATCGCTCAGCCAGCCGTCGAAGCTCGCGTGCGACAGCGAGAGATGCAGCCGGGCCGGCAACGCCTCCAGCTTCTCGATCTCGGCGCCGAGGTGATCGAGGTAGCGCGTCTCGGTCCAGAGGCCGGAACGGGCGAGAGTGAGGTCACCGTAGTACGACGTCATCCCCTCGACCGCCCACAGCAGCCGGGTCGGCGTCTCCTGCCAGTAATCGTACGGAGTGAACTTGGCCGGCACGATCCGCTTCACGTTCCAGGCGTGAAAGAGCTCGTGGGAGCAGATGGACAGGAACAGCTCGAAACCTTCGTCGCCCGGCTTGCTGCCCACGAGCGCAGACCGTCGCGCGGTGATCGAGCACGAGTCCTCGTGTTCCACGCCATGCCAGCGGTCGCGGACGTGTACGAGGAAGCGATAGTCGCGGAACGGCAGCTCGTCGCCGAAGAGGCGCGCCTGCGTCCCCACGATCTTTCGCAGCGGCTCGACGAACGGCTCCGTGTCGATCCCCTCGTCGTCGCGCAGGATCAGATGGATGCGCGCGCCGCGCTCGACGAACGAGTGCCGGGTCATGCGCGCCGCGGCGATGACGGGCGAGTCGATCAGATGGTCGAAGTCGCGCGCGCGAAACGCGTCTTCCTCGCGCGGGAGCTGGGTCTCGAGGTTCCACTCCGCCGGCGCGGCGACGGTCAGAACATGCGGTTCGTCGCGCAGTCCCTCGACGAGCATGAAGAGGTTCGAGCCGTTGAAGTACGCCGCCTCTTCATCGAGGAAGCTCGACCCGGCATCGAGCACGCCGGCGTAGAAGCGATAGCGAAACTCGATCTCTTCACCGGCCCGTGCGTCAACGCGCCACGACGTCTTCCCGTCTTTCCAGACGCGCGCGTCGCCCGCGGCCCACTCGCGCACGTTCGCCGCGTAGTTCTGGATCAGATAGCGCCCCGGACGCCACGCGGGCAGCAGCAGCCGCGGAGTGTCAGTTGGCGCGGTGAAACGGATAGTGATGTCGAAAAGCCGCTCTGGCGGCGAGGTCCAGGAGACGAGGTAACGCGGCATGCCGCGCGATGATAGCCGGTCTCGCGCCGGTCCAATTCCGGACCCTTGCGGTCAGAAATGAACCCTCATTCAGTGCCCGAATGGCTCAATGCGCGACCCTCGAACGACCTAACTCGTTGGAAATACGTACGGCATTGCCGTTGAAGTACCGGAACGTCCATGAAAAGTCGATTGCTGCTCTCTCTCGCAACCGCTCTGTTCGCCGCCGCGCCGCTTTTCGCCAAGACCGGCGTGGTCTTTATCCACGGGAAAGGAGGCGCCAACCTCGCGCAGTCCAGCGTCGCCCGCGCGTACTGGGGCGAGGACATGATCCGCGCCACGACCAAGGGCTACGTCGTCCCGCACCTCATCGTCGCGTACGACGGCACGCAGTACATGTGGTCGCCGGCAACCAGGTGGCCGGCCAGATTTACAACTGGATGATGGCGAACGCGATCGACGACATCGTCATCGAGACGCACTCGTTCGGAGGCGTGGTCATTCGCTGGATCTTCTCGAATCCGACGTATGACTCGCGCTACCAGCCGATCATCACCCGCACGCGCTGGATCAACTCCATCGCCGCGCCGAATAAAGGCTCCGAGGCGGCGAACCTGGCGGGGACGCTTTCGGGGTCGTGGCTCACCGGCTGGATGGTCGACCTTGTCGGCCAGAACACCGACTCCACGAAGAACTGCTCCACGTCCTCGATGTCGTACTACAACACGTACTACCTCAAGGGCACGGCCGGGCGTCCGGCCATGCCGAAGACGGTCTGGAACATCGCCGGCACGGGCCTGTGGAACGACTTCATTCACGCCGAGGACACGGGGCTGGCGACGCTGTCGGGCGTTGTCGGCATGCCCGGCGAGGACGACGGGATGGTGTCGCAGTACAGCGCGCAGGCCGTGGGCACGGTGTGGTTCACGACGCTGGCGAATCACCATCACAACCGCCGAAACGACTACCGCAAGATCGGCGACTCGCTCGCCACGGACTTCTGAGGAGAACGACCATGAAGAAGATCACCCTGCTCCTTCTCCTCGCCCTGGCGCCGTTCGGGCTCGCCGACGTGAGCGGCCGCTTCGACGCCGGCACGCGCTACGAAGAACCGGCCGCGCACGCGCCGGCGAACGTGTCGCGCATGTTCTCGAAGAGCATCGACGCCGCGGGATCGATCGACCTCCCCGCCACCGGCAACAGCGGCATGATCATCTGGACCATCGCCGAGAAGCCGGTCGCGACGCGGCTGCGCACGCCGACCGGCGCGCAACTGCTGCCGTCCGACCGCGGCTCGATCGAGCGCGGCCTGCGCCGCTTCCGCGAGCGCGATGACGAGGTGCTGCACCTGATGCAGACCGCGCCCGCACGCTATCAACTGGATGTCGACGCTGCCGCGACGGTGGTGGTCGCGGAGCCGGAGAGCCTGGTCACCTTGTCGACGTGGGCCGCGCCGCTCTCGCGTCAGCCCGGCCAGCCGGTGACCCTGCACGCAGAGCTCCGCGACGGCGACGAGCCGCTCTCCGGTGCGAAGGTCGTCGCGCACATCGGACGCGAGAAGGTGACCCTCGCCGACCGCGGCAACGGCGTCTACGAGCTCACGCTGTCCGATCTCTCCATCGCTACCGCCGGCGCGCTGCACATCCGCTTCGACGCGGAGGGCGCGACGTCCGAGGGCACGCGCTTCGCCCGCACCGGCTCCGCCGAGATCGTCAACGAGCGCGGCGCCGCACGCCTCGGCGCGATCTCCACGCGCGTCGTCGACGACGCGCTCCGGGTGTCCCTGGACACCGACGTGAAGCTCGCCGGCGCGTACCGCCTCGACGTGATCGTCGCGGATCGCAACGGCAACGCCGTCGCCTGGGCCGAAGGCCGCCGCGATCTCACGATCGGCAACACGAAGCTGGAGCTGGACATCCCGCTGGCGCTGATCGGAAAGGTCGAAGACCTGAGGTTCGACGTTCGGCTGCTCGGCCTCGACGAGATCGGAGTGGCGGGACGCGTGACCAAATAGACCGCTACTGCAGCGCGACGGCGAATTCGGCCTTCGCGCTGCAGTGCCGTCGGCGCCGCGGGATTCGCTACTCGCGCGCCTGCTGCAGCCGCAGCGCGAGCGCCGCGGCGTATTCGTCGGGCGTGGCCTCGCGTTTCCCTTCGCCTGGCTTGCGTCGCGACGTCAGATCAACCGGCGACGACACGATCTGATACGCGCCGTCGGCGAGCTCGTAGGGGACGAGCGGCACCGTCAGCTCGTCCAGAATGCGTTCCAGGTCACGGATCGACGCCCCGCTCCGCACGAGCGCGCCGAGGATGGCGATCAGGGGATTGGGTCCCACTCGCGGCACCGACTCGCGTACGAGCGCCGGCCTCGTCTCCTCGATGCTCATGATGCGACGCGCAATGCCGTCGCGCGTGAGCAGGAGCTCGGGGTCGTGCGTCAGCTCCGCGAGGATGGCCGTGCCGGCCCCCGGATCCTCGGCTCGGCGCCGACGCAGAGGCAAGCGCACGTCGTTGAGGCAGAGCCGCCACTCATCGGCTGCGACCAGCGCCTCGCTGCTCCACGGCAGTGGGCAGAGAAGGCCAGTCCCCTCGAAGAGTCGGCGCTGCACGTCCGCGGCCTCGGCGTCAAAGTCATCGAAGTCGCGGACTTGCGCTCCGAAGTCGATGCGAATGGCGAGGTGCGGTTCGCGATGGACGCGGCTCACGAGGTCCCAGGTGTCCCACAGATCGCCGGGATGGAGTCCTCTCAGCAGAACGGCGAGCCGGCCCAGGCGCAGGTTGCGCTCGACGCACGCGATGATCAGCTCCTGCAGTTTTCCGGACGCGTACGACGACAGCGTCTCGGTCCACCGCGCGGCGCCGAATGCGACCGTGACCGCGGGCGTCACAAACAGCCGGCGGTTGCGATACAGCGCCAGCGGAAGATCGCGCGCGCTCGTCGCATTGAACACCGCGTCCGCGCCGGCGAGAACGAGCGTGAAGCGTTCGCCCGCGACTGCTTCGGCGCGCACGACGGCGCGCGCGGGAAGCTCGAGGTCGTCGATGAGCGTAGCCGCATAATCATGCGTAGTCGTCTCGGCGGTCCGGAGTGCGAGCGCGTTTCCCTTCTGCTGCGGCACACCGACCACGATCTCGATGACGACAGCCTGCGTCATGGCGTCCTCCCGTTTTGCGCGGGAGCGCCGGCGTCGTCCGCAATCAGGGTGTACGGCGGATCATCGGGCGAGAGCTGGCGCTCGGAAGCGACGACGAGACGGGTCACGTCGTTCTCGACGAGCTGCCTCACCCACGGCCGCAGCTCGGCCGTGCAGACGAGCACCGGATCATCATCGTCCGCAACAACGCCGAACGAGGACGCGACGACGTCGCGCAGCCGCACGGCAACGTCGGGATCGAGGGCCAGGATCGCTCCGCCGCCTGCCGCCAGACCGCTGCGCACGCTCTGCTCGGCGTTGGGGCCGAGACGCACGATCCGGCGCCGCTCCGGACGCGGCCACACCATCCGCCTGCGCACCTCAGCATGATTGCGGACGTCTTCGCAGACTTCCGTCAGCGTGCGCCCGGGCGCCCACGCGTCGCGGAACGCACGCACGATCCGGTCGGGACGTTGCAACTCGATGCCTTCCGAGTGGAGCGCGCGGAAGACGCGCGTGATGTGCGGGAGCAGCCGCTCGGCGCGCAGTCGATCGCCGAGGTCGCCGAGGTCGCCGGTGTCGTCGTTGAGCCACTGCTGGACGTCGTCGAGGCCGAGAAAGGCCGAGCCGTGACGCCGGACGAGCCTCGACAACGCGCGTTCCAGCGAATCCAATACGGGTTCGGCCTCTTCCAGGATCACGGTTTCGACGGCACGTCCGTCGATGAGCACCGCGTAAGAACGTCCGGCCAGCAACGCATTGCCGGCGACGTCCGGCGCCGGCAGCGGCGGTTGAAACGCGTTGCACGTCGCCTGGAGCGATAACTTCTCCTCCTCATCGAGCATTACGGCAGCGGAGAGGCGAATGGCCAGTCGCGCCGGACGATCCACCAGCCGCTGCGCCTGAACTCCGAACTGACGCAGCCACTCCGCCTTCGCGAGCTCGGCGGCGAAGGCGCGGTTCGACGCCTCGCGCCGGACGGCTTCGCGCGCCGCGCGCATGGCTCCGGAAACGAGCGCCGGATCATTCTGCATGACGGCACGCTTCCGCAGGCGCTGTGACAGCTCCGCCAGCGGCCAGCCGCCCTCGAAGACCTTCGTGGCGTGGTAGAACACCTCTTCCGCCTCCTCCGCGGTCTCGCGCATCAAGGCCACGTCGCGGTACAAGTACTCGCGACGGAACGTCATTTCGCGGACTTCGCGATATTCGCCCCGCGTAAGAAGCGCCGCGCGATCGCAGTCGAAGAGCTGCTTGTTCGTGACCGGAATGCGGCGCTCGACGAGATAGAGGATCGCTGCGGGATTGGTCAGCAGCGTCTCGTCGACGATCGCCCGCAACGCGTCGTCGTTCATGCGCGTCCGTTTCACGTCGAGCAGGTCGACCAGCAGATAGGGATTGCCCGGCCAGAACTGGCGCAGCTGTTCGAACGCGCGGATCGTGCGCTCGGTATTGTCCTCGTCGTAGAGGTAAGTGCGCACCGCGTTGTACAGCGCGTCGGCGTTGAGCTGGCTCAGCTCGCGAATCAGACGGCGGTCGCCGGATCGCGCGCAAAGAACGCTGAAGTTCAACTGTCCGCGCACCCACAGCCACTTGTGCGGCAACAGCGGGCGGATGTACCGCAGCGCCTTCTCACGCTGCTGCCGCCCGGCCTCCAGTCCAGACTGCAGTTCCGCCTCATCTGCGACGATCTTTCTTTCCAGCGCCGCGAGCTCCTGGCGGCACTCGTCCATCTCGTTCGCCAGCGCGGCGCGACGCCAGAACAGGAACACGCGTTGAAAGATCACACGGGCGATCCTCCGGCGGAGCCTGGCCGCCTGTGCCGGCGCCTCGCGCAACTGCCTCGAGATCCTGCGCAGATCGCGAATCTCGGCCGCGTGGTAATTGGCCAGGGCCAGCCCGCCCGCGGGCCAAGCCGGCTCCAAGGCGAGACCCTCTTCGAGGTATTGCTGCCTTTTCTCGGAGTCGAGATCCGCGAGCGTCCCGCAGGGCAGCAAGAAAGCCGGGTTCAGCCGACGCGCGCGTTTCAGTGCCGCCAACGCCAGCCGTCTCCGCCGTGCGTCATAGCCGACGGCGTAGGCCTCGCCGAGGTCGTTCAGCACGAACGCGTGAATGGAGCGGCTCAGGCGTACCAGCTCGGCATTGCTGCGGTCGACCATGCGGAGATGCCCCCGCACGGCGAGGTAGTATTCCCCGAAGCGGCGCTCGGCGTCGTCGCTCATCGGCTGGAAGTAGTACCAGCGGAAGTCTCCGCCCTGGAATCCGAGCGCGAGTACCGACACGGCGGCCAGGTAGTGGCGATAGGCATCGACGAAGCGGCCGTTCTCCGCGTCGACCCGCGCCAGGCCATAATCGAGCTCGCTGGCGAAAAGGTCCTTGCGGGTGTTGGCGAAGCGCAGTCCCATCTCGAAGAACTTGCGCGCTCCGATCAGATCGCCGAGGAGCCAGCATACGTAGCCCGCGTTGGCGCAGCCGCCGAGATTGGCGGGGTTGAGCCGGAGCAGGCGCTCATATTCGTCGATCACGACTTTGGCCAGCTCGGGCTCGAACGTGGGACGC
Organism: Thermoanaerobaculia bacterium; assembly: GCA_035536275.1. GTDB lineage: Bacteria > Acidobacteriota > Thermoanaerobaculia > Gp7-AA8 > Gp7-AA8 > QHVT01. Next base: position 1,493 of record DATLOL010000063.1, on the reverse strand, counting down.
GAGCGCCACATCGATTCCGATTCGTGCGCGAGCGAGAACTGCGCGACCTCGAACCGCGGCGCACGATCGACGGCGCGACGCAGGAATCCAAGCCGCGTGCGCGCCTCCGGCGCCACCAGCGCGCGGGCGAGAATGAACACGGCATCGTCATTCACGCGGTCCGGAAGGACGCGCCGGGCGGCGTCGAGATCGTCCGTCGCGGAGCGGTAGTCGCCGAGGTTGACGCGCCCCAGCGCGCGCGTGACGTAAGCATCGAACAGCGCTTCCGCGTAATCCGGCACGTCCGGGCTGAGCGCCTCGATCTCCGCTACGGCCGTCGACGCCAGCGACGGCGCCTCGAATGCCGCGCCCGTGGCCTTGCCTACGATGGCGCTGAGGATGCGCGTGAACACCAGCGTCCGCGCCGCTCCCGAAAGCGCGCGCGCACCGAGAAGGTCCATGGCCTGAACGTTCGGATGGTATTTCGATTCGAAGCGCCGCACCGCCGTGCGTGCGCGGTGGATTGCGCAGCGTGCGGCGCGGAGCACTTGCGGCAGTCGCGTGGTGCGCGGGACGTCCCACTCCGGATCCGCGAGCACGGCCGCCTCGCGGTAGAGCTTCTCCGCTTCCTCGTACGCGTGCAGCGTGTTGGAGCGCGTGTAGTCGTCCGCCTCGTGTAACAGCGCGATGGCGCGGTAGCGGGCCGTCGGCAGCAGCTTGATCTTGTTCCGCACGTCCTTTTCGAGCTGCCGGTACACCTCCGTCACGACGCAGTGATAAACCTGCTCGAGCAGTTCCTCGTACGCCGCGCGGTTGTCCACGTTGAGCGTGAAGACCGTGGCCTGCTGCGCCATCACCTCCGGGCTCCCTTTCGGGCCGAGGCGCACTCGCGGCATCACTTCGATCTCGCGCATGCCCGAGCTGCTGTCCTTGACCTCGCGCACGACCCAGTAGGCGCGGATGTGGACGTCAGCTTCGGCGCCGTCGTCCTCCTTGGCCGTCGCGTCTTGTCCGGCCTGACCCGGTTTGGGATGGCCCGTGAAGAAGAAACGCTGCACGCGCTCGTTCAGCAGCCGGGTCATGTCGTGCGGCATCCACGTCATCCACGTCTTGATCGCGTCCGATGCCCCATCGGCCATTGGCTCGAATGAGCCGAGGGAGCACGTGTAGCGGAACGGCTGCTTCGACTCGCGCAGCCAGAACGCCGACCACGTTGCGACGAGCAGACAGAAGATCACGATCATGAGCGGCAGGAGCAGGGCCGGCTCGGTGACCGTCTTCGCCCACAGCTCCTGCGCGGACTTGATGTTCTTCTCGACGAGCGCGAGGACGTAGAAGGTCGAGACCAGCAGCGAGACGACGGCCGCGCCGCCGCCTAGGAGACTGCGCGGCAGAACAATAGCCTGCGACAGACGCCAGGGTTGGAGCATTCGTGGCCGGTGGTGAGGCGAGGGACGATCTTAGAGAAGAGTCTTCGTCGAAGCCCGCCGACGGATGAAAGACCGAGATGCAGA
>DATLOL010000062.1:0-20394 GCA_035536275.1 Thermoanaerobaculia bacterium | reverse complement strand
TCCGGGAACCCGACAGCGGAACGCCGGCCTCCCCGCCGGCTGCCCCGGAGGCGTCCCCGCCTCCGCCCCCCGGCGGCGCGGACGCCGCCGGGCCAGCCGCCGAGACGGCGGCGCTCCCGGTGGAGGACTCACCGTTCGATCGCACCGCCCCGCCCTTCGAGGAGACCGGCGACGCGGAGCCGATGCTGCTCGCGCACGACGAGAGTCCGTTCGAGGAGCCCGCGTCTATTGCCGCCGCGATCGAGATCGAACAGCCGATGGGCGTGCACATCGACGTCGCGCCGCTCGCGGCCGAGGTGCCGGCGGAACTGGTCTTCGACGAAGAGGCGCACCCGCCGGCGGCGCCGGCCGAAGACCTCACCAACACGCTGACGATGGCCGATCTCTATGCGCGCCAGGGTCTCACCAACGAGGCCCGGCACATCTACGAGAACATCCTCGCGCGCGACCCCGCCAACCACGACGTGCGGGAGAAGCTCGAGGCCATCACTCCGAGCGTGAATCCGAAGATCGAGCGCCTCGAGCGCTGGCTCTCCAAAGTCTCGAAGCGCGAGGTGGCTGGTGTTTAGAGATGTGCTGAACGGTCTGCGCGACCGCATCGAAGGAGCGGTCGCGGCGAGTCTCATCGGCCTGGACGGTATCGCCGTGGAGACGGTCGGCAACGGCGCTGTCCCCCTCGACATCCTCGGCGCGGAGTTCGGCTCCTTCATCAAGTCCATCCGTCACGCCAACACGGAGCTGAACACGGGCGAGGTGCTCCAGTTCTCGCTCGTCACCGAGAAGTACATCACCTTCATGTCCGAGGTCACGCCCGAGTACTACATCCTGCTTGTCCTGGAGCCCGAGGGAAACTATGGCCGCGCGCGTTTCGAGCTCTCCAGGGCCAAGTTTCTGCTTCGCGACGAGTTGATCTGAGAGGTAGCGATTTGAAACATTCAGAGATTCTGGAGCTCATCGACAAGGTTGCCGAAACGGGCATCCATTCGGTCGAGATCGAGCATGCTGGAACCAAGGTCAAGATCGAGGGCAAGTCCTCGACGCCGGCGCAGGTGATCCACGTGGGCGAGATGAAGAGCGAGAGCGCGCCGCTCGCCGTGCCCTCCACGCCCGCTCAGTCCGAGGCATCGAAGAAGGAAGAGAAGCTCAGGGCCGAGGAAGAGAGCGAGGCCGGGCTTCACATCATCACCTCGCCGATCGTCGGCACGTTCTACCGTACCCCCAGTCCCGAGTCCCCTGCATTCGTCAACGTCGGCGACCGGATCACCAAGGGCAAGGTGCTCTGCATCGTCGAGGCGATGAAGCTCATGAACGAGATTGAGTCGGACATCGACGGCGTGATCGCGAAGATCTACCCGCAGAACGGACAGCCCGTCGAGTACGGCGAGAAGCTGTTCGCCGTGAAGGTATAGTCCGCGACGCATGTTCTCGAAAGTACTCATCGCCAATCGCGGCGAGATCGCCCTCCGCGTCATCGCCGCCTGCAAGGAGATGGGTCTCAAGACAGTGGCCGTGCACTCCGAGGCCGACCGCGACTCGCTGCACGTGCGCTATGCGGACGACGATGTGTGCATCGGCCCAGCCGCGTCGAAACAGAGCTACCTGAGCATCTCCAGCATCATCGCCGCCGCCGAGATCTCCGGGGCCGACGCCATCCATCCCGGCTACGGCTTCCTCTCCGAGAACCCGCACTTCGCGGAGATCGTCGCCGAGTGCCGTCTCACCTTCATCGGTCCTCCCGCGGAAGCGATCCGCCTCATGGGCGACAAAGCCCGCGCCCGCGAGACCGCAAAGCGCGCCGGCGTGCCGATCATCCCCGGCAGCGAAGGCGCCATCACCTCGGTCGAGGAGGCGACCGAGATCGCGAAGTCGTTCGGCTTCCCGGTGATCCTCAAGGCCGCCGCCGGCGGCGGCGGCCGGGGCATGCGCATCTGCTGGGAGGAGTCGGACCTGCAGACGCAGTTCGAGACCGCGCGCAACGAGGCCGATCGCGCATTCGGTGATGCGTCGGTCTATCTCGAGAAGTATCTGGAGCGCCCGCGCCACATCGAGATCCAGGTCTTCGGTGACACCCACGGCCGCATCGTTTCCCTCGGCGAGCGCGAATGCTCGATCCAGCGCCGCCATCAGAAGCTGATCGAGGAATCGCCGTCTCCCGCGCTCGATGACGCGATGCGCAAGCGCATGGGTGACGCCGCGGTGCGCCTCTGCCAGGCGGTGAATTACGTCAACGCCGGCACGATCGAGTTCCTCTTCCAGGACGGCGAGTTCTATTTCATGGAGATGAACACGCGCATCCAGGTCGAGCACCCCGTGACCGAGGAGGTGACGGGGATCGATCTGGTGAAGGAGCAGATCCGCGTCGCCGCGGGCGAGCCGCTGTCCGTGCCGCACGGAGACTTCAAGCTGCGCGGCCACGCCATCGAGTTCCGTGTGAACGCCGAGGACCCGGTCACGTTCGCGCCGAACCCCGGCCGGATCCGTGAGCTGCACCTCCCCGGCGGTCCGGGCGTGCGCGTGGACACGCACATCTATCGCGACTACCAGGTCCCCCCTCACTACGACTCGCTGCTGGCGAAGCTGATCGTGCGCGGCAAGGACCGTCTCGACGCCATTGCCCGCGGCCGCCGCGCGCTCGAGCAGTTCGTGGTGGAGGGCGTGAAGACGACCATCCCGCTCCACCGCGCCATCCTCAACAACGAGAAGTTCGTGCGCGGTGACATCTCCACGCGATTCATGGACAACTTCTCGTTGTAGCTGTTGCTGGTTCCTGGTTCCTGGTTGCTGGTCGCTGGTGCAATGGATGGCAACGAGCCAGCAACCAGCAACACAGCAACGCGCTCCCGCAGCGTGTTACCCTCGCCACACTTCGGCATGAAGATCTATCTAGTGGGCTTCATGGGCTCCGGCAAAACCACCGTCGGCCGCGAGCTCGCCGCGCGCATCGACGCGCCTTTCTTCGATCTCGATGAGCTGATCGAGGCCGCCGAGGGAATGACCATCCGGGAGGTCTTCGCCCAGCGCGGCGAGCCGTACTTCCGCAAGCGCGAGCGCGACCTGCTCCGCTCGACCGGCAGCCTCGACGCGGCGGTCATCGCCACGGGCGGCGGCACGTTCACGTTCGACGAGAACATCCAGTTCATCCAGTCCGAGGGGCTGAGCGTGTACCTGTCGGCGCCGTATGCGCTGCTGCGCTCGCGCATCGGCAACAAAGAGGACCGGCCGCTCTTCCGCGACGACATCTCCACGCACGAGCTCTACGCGAACCGCATCCGCTACTACCGGATGTCGGACATCACCATCGACGTGCGCGAGGAAGAGACGCCCGCGGAGATCGTGGAGCGCCTCGTGCTCGAGCTTCCGAAGAACGTGCTCGACGCGGCCCGCCGCTCCACCGCGCGCATGCCCGGGAGGCGCGCGTGAGAGCGCTGGTCGTCAGCGACCTCCACGCGAACCTGGAGGCGCTGCGCGCGGTGATGTCGCGCGTGCGCCGCAAAAAGTACGAGGTCGTGCTCTGCCTCGGCGACTTCGTCGGCTACGGCGCGGAGCCGAATCACGTTCTCGACACGATGCGCACGCTGCGCGGCCGCAAGGTCTACATCCGCGGCAATCATGACCGCGTGGCCGCGGGACTCGACGATGCGGAAGGCTTCAACAATGCCGCGAAGACGGCGGCGCTCTGGACGCGCGACAAGCTCTCCGCGCCGAACCGCCGCTTCCTGCGCGACCTCACCGTCGGACCGGTCATCCACCGCGGGGTGATGCTCTGCCACGGCTCGCCGTACGACGAGGACGAGTACGTGTTCAACGTCCACCACGCGGCGCAGATCCTGGCCCTGTTCGAGTCGCCGTTCATCCTCTTTGGGCACACGCACCTGCCGGCCGTGTTCTCGATCGACGAGCAGCGCAACGTGCGCGGCTTCGCCGTGCGCGACGAGGCCACGGTGAAGCTCGACCCGAAATTGCGCTACCTGATCAACCCCGGCTCCGTAGGGCAGCCGCGCGACCGCAATCCCGCGTCGTCGTGCATCATCCTCGACACCGACAAGCACACCGTGCAGTTCTTCCGCATCGAGTACGACATCAGGAAGACGCAGTCCTCGATCCTCAAGGCGGGACTGCCGCACATCCTCGCGAGCCGGTTGCAGTTCGGGACGTAACGATCACGGCTTGCAATAGCAGGACGTGAACGTGTCCGCCCGCATCGCCGTGAAGCCGCACCAGTAGCCCTGCCACGCCGCGAGCGCGCCGGCGGTGCTCTTCGGCGAGCCGGACGACATGTGCGTGAAGTACTCCGTGCGCGTGGTCTCGTCGTTGCGGATCGCACTGGCGAGCTGCTTCAGCGTCGCGGTGTCGTACTTCTTCTTCCCGTAAGCCTCGTCGAACGAATACTCGCGCACCCACGGCAGTGTGACGTTCGGGAGATGCCAGGCCGTGAATCCGGTGATGTCGCCATTGCGGCGCACGTCGACGATCTCGAACGCCGGGTTGTTGCCGAAGATCGGAGTGACCGAAGGCGTGATGTGAATGAAGTCGCCGCTGGCGAAGCGGAACTCGTCCTGATGCGTGTGGCCGGCGAACGAGCCGGCGATGGTGTTGCGATGCCGCGCGACGATGGACAGGTATTTCTGCGCGTACTCGTCCTTCCAGAAGGTCTGCGTTTTCGGGTCCGGACACGCACCGTCCGACACGCTGTCGTAGACGTCGATGCCCGGCGGGATGTGGAACAGCAGCCACACGCGTTTGCCGAGGTCGCGGGCGAGACGGAGCTCGTCGTCGAGCCACACCAGCTCGCGGAGGCCGGGATCGGGTCCCGGTGTGCCGCACGGGTTCTGGTACTTGGTCGAGAAGAAGTTCGCGTTCAGGGCGATGATGCGCACGTCGTCGAGCGTGGGGACGTCGGCGTGGTAGTAGCCGCCGGTCGGGAAGCGCCGGTCGAACGAGGCCGAGCTGACGATGGGGCTCCAGGTGTCGCGGAAGTTCTCGAGGAACGGTCCGTTCGGCTGCACGGCGTAGTCGCCGCAATTCGAGTCGTTGTTGCCGAGGGTGGGGTAGATGCGGATGTCCGGATAGGCCTCGCGGAAGACCGACGCGACGTACGCGATGGTCTTGGCGACGAAGGCCGTGTACGCGGCGGGACTCTTGTCGGTCGCGTACTGCTGGTAGTTCTCGTCGAAGCCATGGGCGAGGAAGTCGCCCGAGATCAGCACGAAGGCGGGCGAGGGGATCTGCTTACGCATCTCGCCGACGGCGGATCGGAACAGCGGATCGTTGATGTCGCTCCCGTACGTGACGAACGCCTTCACGGAGGAGGAGGCGAGGATCGCCTCCCACTGCGACACGTCGGCCGCCTCGAGCTTCGCGACGAGGCTCGGATCCGCGAAAGGGTTGAAGTGAACGTCGGAGACGGAGAGGAACTGCTCACCGAGCGCAGGCAGAGCGAACGCAAAGATCGCGAGGACCACCGCGGCGAAATTTTTCATGATGGAACTATGCTACCCGAAGCAACGGTCCCTGTCCGGCCGCGATGACAGCACCTCACCTCATGAGGACACATACCTGCCGGGCGCAGGCGCTAAACTGTTGAAAACAGACGCGGAATACTCATCCGTAGCGTGGCATGTCGGCCGCAACCGGAGCGGCTTCGGATTGCAGGAGAGTTCCATGAGAAAAGCAGCTCTTCTTACCTTCATCACACTGGCCATCACCCTTCCGACGCTCGCCGAAGACGAACGGCATCAGTCTTACCTCTCGTATGAAGAGGGCGGCACGGTCGTCAAGTCCGGCGAGGACGGCGAGGAGATTCAGGCGCACCGCAACCTCCCGGTCTATCCCGGCGACGAGGTGGTGACAGCGCGCCGCGGACGCGCCGAGGTGCGTCTGTCCGATGGCAACATCATCGGAATCGACCGTGCGACCTCGCTCCGGTTCCGGTCCATCCTCGACAGCTACGAGGGTGAGGGCAACGAGACCATCGCCGAGCTGAAGTACGGCAAGGTCGCCCTTCATCGCACCGACATCGGCCGCGATCACGTCCGCCTCGACACCGACCACGCGAGCTACGTGGCCGAGCGTGAGGCGGTGTACTCGGTCGAGACGGATGCCCGCGGCCGCGACCGGGTCACGGTCTTCGACGGCTCGATCGAAGTGCGCACGCCGAACCGCTCCACGCGTCTGCGCCAGGGCGAGTCGGCCAGCGTCGACGACCGCGGCGCGTACGACCTGATCGGCGATCAGCGCTCCTCCGCCGACGAGTTCGAGCGCTGGTTCCTCAATCGCGCCGAGCGCTTCGGCTCGTACAACAGCCGCTACATGGATCGCCGCCAGGCCTACTGGAACGACGATCTCGACGATCACGGCCGCTGGGTGCACGTGTCCGGCATCGGCTGGTCCTGGCGCCCGCTCGTCTCGGTCGGCTGGCGTCCGTACTACAACGGCTACTGGCAGAACCGCTACGGCAGCCTGACCTGGGTCTCGTACGATCCGTGGGGCTGGGGCCCGTATCACTATGGCCGCTGGGCGTATGACCCGGGCTTCGGCTGGGTGTGGGTGCCGGGCTACGGCTACTCGCCGGCGTGGGTGTACTGGACCTTCGGCTCCGGCTTCGTGGGCTGGGCGCCGGCGGGCTGGTGGGATTGCCATCGCCCCTACTACAACTGGGCGTACTCGCCCCGCCATTACAGCTCGCGCCTCGGCTTCGGCTTCTACGGGCGCGTGCGTCTGAGCGAGCTCGATCTGCGTCCCTGGACGTTCATCGACTCGCGTCACGTGATCTCGAACCGCGTCGATCGTGCCGCCCTCACCGCCGACGCGGTGAAGCAGCGCATCGGACGTGCACGCGACGGCTTCGTCACCGTGGCCGGCGGCGGCGCGGCGCGCTTCACCCGCGAGGAGTGGAACGATCCGGCGGATGTCATCCGCCGCCGCAGCGTGAGCGACCGCATGGGACGAAACACCGGTGCGGAGAGCGGTGCGCCTCCGACCGATCTCACTCCGTTCTTCCGCCGTGACGGCGACGTCTCCGGCACCGTGCGCGACCGCGTCGCCCGCGGACGCGGGACGACCGGCACGACGACGACGTCGGTCGCGCCCACCAGCGGCGGCGGCGTCGCTCCCATTGGGCGCGGCAGCGTCGCGCCGATCGGCCGCGGCAGCGTTGCGCCCATCGGATCCGGTTCGAGTAACTCCGGCCGCGTGAGCCGCGGCGTGACGCCTCCGCCGGCCCAGGCGCCGGCCGCGGACAGCACTCCGGTGTCGCGCGACCGCACCAATCGCCGCAGCGGCGAGACCAGCGGCGGCGTGGAAGCTCCGTCGACGGGTTCCGGCTCGGGCACGTCGCGTGGCAGCACGGACACGTGGCGCCGTCGCGTGCCTCGCGAAGGCAGCGGCTCGACGGGATCGACCGCGCCGAGCGGCGGCGATACCAGCGCCGCGCCGACGCCCGCGCCCGCGCCGAGCGGCGGTACGAGCACCGGCTCGGATGTGCCGCGCCGCGTCATCGACCGCATCGGCGGCGTGCGCGTCTATCCGCGCGACAGCGGGCGCGAGACGACCGGATCGAGCGGATCGAGCGGTTCCAGCGATCGCGGCTCGGGGCGCACCACGACGCGCGAGAGCAGCGGAAGCAGCGGCGGCAGCCGCAGCGACCGCGGATCGTCGAGCGGCGGCACCGTCAGCCGCGGCGATCGCGGCAGCAGCGGCAGCGGCAGCTCCGGAGCCAGCTCCAGCGGCCGCTCCTCCAGCCCCCCGCCGTCATCCTCCTCGCGCGAGAGCCGCGGCAGCGGCAAGTCCGACGGCGGCAGCGAACGCGTCAAGCGCGACTAGGCCTCTCACAAAGGGCCGCCTTCGGGCGGCCCTTTTTCGTAGAATCCCTCCCGAATGTCATTGCCCCTGTTCTTCGCCCTCTATTGTCTGGAGGCGGGGTTGTTCTTCACAGTCGTGCCGTGGACCAGCATCTGGACCGGGAACGCCGTCCTCCACAGCAGCGCCGTCATGGCCGGCTTCGCCGACAACCCTTTCGTCCGCGGCTTCGTCTCAGGCATCGGCATCCTCCACCTGATCCTGGGAGTGCGTGAGCTCTCGCGCGTGATGCGCGCGCGCCGGGGGAGCTCGGCGCCGTGAGGTTCGTGTCGCGGCTGATCGTGCCGCTGGTCCTCGCTGCGACGTTCCGCTTCGCGCAATGGCTCGCTGGAACGAGTCCGGGCGTGCTCAGGGACATCAACTTCGAGCCGGCGACGGTCGACAAAGTCCTGGAGCTGCTCTGGACTGTCTCCCTGATCTTCGCGGCCATCCGCGCGCTGGACTATCTGGTCTTCGATCTGGTCTCGCGCCGCCGCAACGTGCGCGCGCCCGTGCTCCTGCGCGAGATCGTGTCCATCGTCCTCTTCGCGGTCTTCACCGCCTGGGCGATCTCCACGATCTTCGAAACGAAGGTCACGGCCTTCCTCGCCGGCACGACCGTGGTCGCGGCAGTGCTCGGTCTCGCCCTGCAGGACACGCTCGGCAATCTCTTTTCCGGTATTGCGCTGCATCTCGAAGACAGCTTCGAGATCGGAGACGTGATCCGCACCGGCGACGTCATGGGCACGGTCGAAGCGGTGCGCTGGCGCGGCACGCGGCTGCGCACGTTCTCGAACACGATCGTCATCGTCCCGAACTCGATGCTGGCCCGCGAACGCCTGGAGATCTTCCCGCGCAACAACCTGAACGCGCGCGTGCTGCAGATCGGCATCGACTACAACGTGGCGCCGACGGCCGCGCTCAGCGTGCTCACGCAGGCGGCGTCGCACGTCGAGGGCGTGTCGAACCAGATCCCCGCGTTCGCGCGCGTGGCGGGCTTCGGCGACTCGTCGGTGCTCTACGAGATCAAGTACCACATGTACGACTACTCGGAGCGCGATCGCATCGACGCCGACATCCGCAAGGCGGTCTGGTACTCGCTGCGCCGCAATGCGATCCCGATCCCGTATCCGATCCGCACCCACGTGCGCTATCAGCCGCCCGCGCCGCGCAGTTCGTCGAACAGCAACGATGTGACCCTGCGCCTCGCTCACGTCGACATCCTCTCGCCGCTCTCGCACGAGGAACACGAGACCATCGCCGCCGCCGCGCGCGTGCCCACGTTCGCGAAGGGGGAGACGATCATCAGCTACGGCACCGAGGGGAGCTCGATGTTCGTGCTGCACGAGGGCAATGTCTCCGTGCGTGTCGACGAAAACGAGATCGCCCGCCTCGGCGAGGGGAACTTCTTCGGCGAGATGGCCCTGCTCACCGGCGAGGCTCGCGCCGCGGACGTCATTGCGCTGACCGACGTCGTGGCCATCGAGATCACGAAAGAAGCGCTCCAGCCCGTGCTGCAGGAGCACCCCCAACTCGCCGCCGCCATCTCGGCGAAGGTGAGCGAGCGCCGCGGCAGCATCGACTCTCTGCGCCTGGCCAGCAACGAGGAAGCGCAGCGCACGATCCTGTCGCGGATCCGCATGTACTTCGGGCTGTGAGCGGCGTGTCATCCCGAGCGAAGTCGAGGGATCAACGGAGCCTTCGCGCACCACGCTCCGAAGCACATCCCGCGTGAGGGGTCCACTGATCCCTCGACTTCGCTCGGGATAAACTCGAGGAGACAACCAATGCGCCGCCTCCTCATCGTCGAAGACAAAGAATCGCTCGCGCACATGCTCCGCGAGGCGGTGGAGGTTGACGGCTTCGAGCCCGACGTTGCTTCGAGCGGCCCCGAGGCGATGCGCTGGCTCGCGGAAGGGCGCCGCTACGCGGCCGTGCTCACGGATCTGCGCCTTCCCGGCGCGGACGGCATCGCCGTGCTGCGCCAGGCGAAGGAGAACGATCCCGATTGCCCGGTCATCGTCATGACCGCCTTCGGCACGATCGAGAACGCGGTCGAGGCGATGAAGCTCGGCGCGTTCGACTTCATCCAGAAGCCGATCGACGTCGATCACCTCGCGTTGCTCCTGCGCCGCTGCCGCGAGCATCGCGAGCTGCGTCACGAGAACCTCCTCCTCAAGGAGGAGTTCCAGAAGCTCTATCGTCTGCCGGCGATCGTCGGCGAGTCGCCGCGCATCGTCGAAGTCTCGCAGGCCATCCAGCGCGTCGCACCCACCGACGCGACGGTACTCCTCCTCGGCGAGTCGGGCACGGGCAAGGAGCTCTTCGCGCGCGCGATCCATCAGCTCTCGCCGCGCCGCGACCGCCCGTTCGTGGCCATCAACTGCGCGGCCATCCCGGTCACGCTCATCGAGAACGAGCTGTTCGGACACGAGAAGGGTGCATTCACGGGCGCGTCGGCGCGCCAGCTCGGCAAGTTCGAGCTGGCCGACAACGGAACGATCTTCCTCGACGAGATCGGCGAGCTCGATCTCTCCGTGCAGAGCAAGATCCTGCGCGTGCTGCAGGAGCGGCGCTTCGAGCGGATCGGCGGCACGGCTCCGATCGACGTGGACGTGCGCATCATCTGCGCGACGAACCGTGACCTGCAGGAGAACATGAAGCGCGGCGCGTTCCGCGACGATCTGTTTTTCCGCATCAATGTGTTCCCTGTGACGATTCCGCCGCTACGGTCGCGGCGTGAGGACGTCGACGCGCTGGTCGACTTCTTCCTGCAGCGCTTCGCCCGCGAGCTGGCCCGGCCCGGCCTGCGCATCAGCGACGCCGCGCGCGCGCAGCTCCGCGCGTACGACTGGCCGGGCAACATCCGCGAGCTGCAGAACTCGATCGAGCGCGCGGCCATCCTCTGCGACCGCAACGTCATCGAGCCCCGCGATCTCCACCTCGGCATCGCCGACTCCGATGCCCTCCGCGACGCGCTCGATCTCTCCGGCACTCTCGATGAATCGGTCGAACGCACGCAGCGCGTCGTCGAGCGTCTGAAGATCACCGACGCGCTGGGCCGTACGTCCTCCCGCAACGAGGCCGCTGAGGCGCTGGGGATCTCGGTACGCGCGTTGAACGCGAAGATGCGGGAGCTGGAGATCGAATGAGCGACTACCCGACGTCGCGCGACGTCGTCGCCTACCTCAACGAGCGCTTTGCCGCGCGCGGACTGCCGTATCGCCTCGAGCACGTCGCCGTGTTGCCGTACATGAACCCGATGTGGATGGCGAACTGGGACGCGCCCCAACTGGCCGACGCGCCCGAGCGCGACATCATCGAGGAGGAGATCCGGGAGGCGCGCTGGCGGTACCCGCAGGTCCTCGACGAGTTCTGAGGACGACGTCGGTACCGAACCGCGCGACCGGCTGGAGCTCCATCCGCGCCAGCGCGGCCTTCTGCGCGTCGCTCATCAGCGCCTCGTGCGCGATCAGCAACTCCGCGTCGCGCAGAAACTCATCGTTGTACTGCAGCGCCTCCTCGAGTTTGCGCAACCGCTCGTGCGCCGGCGTCTCGAATCCCGAGGTGCCGTTGACCAGCGGGACTCGGTGAAACGTCTGCGCGTGCAGATACCGGAACGGCACGCCCGGCCCGATCATGGGCAGCTCCACGATCGCCCGCGGCCGCTCGCGCTGCACCCACTCGTACACCGGCGCGCGCGGAGGCACCTGCACCCAGTTCACGCGGGCGGCAACATCGACGATCGCCAGCGCGAGCAGCGCCCAGGCGAACTTCTTCTTCACCCGCGACGCCCCTACGGCGGCCAACAGCGCGATCCCGACATACGCGACCACCGCCCACCGCGCCGGCGTGCGCGTGGCCCGGAACGGAGCGATCACGCGAAACAGAAACGGATGCAGGAAAAAGTACCACCCCAGCGAGCCAAGAAATCCGATCGCCCCCCACAGCGCGGCCGTCAGCTCCTCGCGCGAAAGCCCCGAAAACCGCGGCCGGAACCGCACGAGCAACAACACGATCAACAACATCCCCGGCACATCCGCGCCGGCGAACGAAAACGATCCGATCGCCACGCGGTCGCGCACCAACAGAAACACGGTCAGCACGCTCAGCGCGATGATGGCAACATCCAGTCCCCTCGCCCCGCCCCGCGGGGAGAGGGCCAGGGTGAGGGGCCGCAAAGCCAACACCACCAACGCCACGGCAACGAGCCCCGGAAACAACTCCCTCTCATCCGTCCGGATCGATTCGAAGAATCGGCCGTAAAGCAGATTCCGCGAAGACCCCACCACCCAATGCCACGGCGCGGCCGACCCGAGCCGCGCCTCGAACGAGGTCCGCCGCGCTCCATACTCCGAGGCGACGATCTGGTACGGGATCAACACCGGCAGCAACAGCAGCGACGCGACGACCACCGCCACGAGCAGGCGAAGCCACCCGTCGCGCCGCAGCACGCAAGTCAGCACGAGAGCGAACCCGCCGAACAGGAGCCAGTGAATGTTCGTCAGCCCGTTCATCAGGAACGCGCCGCCCACGAGCGCCGCGCGCGCCCACGTCGGCCGCCGCCAGTATCCGAAGAGCGCGGCCAGCATCAGCGGCAGCCATCCACTCCAGACGATCTGGAGATGCTGCACGTGCGCGATCTTGAACGACGCGAACGCGTGGATGACTCCGCCGATCAACGCGGCGACGTCGTTGCCGGTCACCATGCGCGCGAGCACCCACGCGCCGTAACCGGAGAACGCGAACCCGAGCAACAGGGCGATGTTGTACACGGTCACGGCATCGAGTCCAGCCAGATGAAACGGCAGGACGCTCAGCGCGATCCCGGTCATGTTCTCGCTGAAGGCGATGCTGAACCGCGCGGGCCAGTACATCGGTCCATCGAACAGCGACAGCGGCGCGTGTGCGAGCGCGTGGCAGACCCAGTCGACGATCCACGCGTTCAGCAGCGGATCGCCGAGGTCGGGGACGGCGGTGGAGAGCTGGGTCGCGAGCGGCCAGGTGATCGCGATCGCGAGCGCGAGAAAGAACGCGAACGCGGCGAGGTGGCGAGTCATCTCTCGTGTCATCCCGCGCTTCAGCGCGGGATCCCCTGCGGTTGCACGACGATCGCTTCGTCGGAGGGGGATCCCGCGCCGTCTTCGCGGCTCGGGATGACACCCACGACCAGACCCAGCAGTCGCTTCACGAAACCGGCGATCTCTGTCTGCTGAATCTCGCCGGCATTGCCCGGCGTGATCCCTGCGCCGCCCGCGAAGAGCACCGTGTGCAGCTCGCGATGCGTGTTCAGCGCGCCGTGATGGCCGTAGCTCGCGCGCTCCGTCTCTACCGGTTCCTGGAACGAGTCGGAGAGGGAGATGCCGGGAAGACTGGTGACCACGACGTCGCCGCTGTTGCGATGTGTCTTCCGCTCGATCCGCTCGAACCATCCCGTCGCCTGCAGCGTCCCGATCAGCGCCTCGGAGTCGTCATCGCCGGAGAAGCGGTAGAGATGGGCCACGTTGTTCGACGTGTACGCCCGCCACCGCGGCGCGAAGCCTTTCTGGGCGAGAAACGTGTTGATGCGAATCGCGCGATCGACGGCCACGAGTCCGTGATCGCCGGTCACGATCAGCGCGTCCCGGCTCGCGTCGAGCCGCGACCCGACCGACGCCAGTCCTCGATCGGCGGCGACGAACGCGCGCCGGATGACCGTGTCGTCGTAGCCGAGGAAGTTGTGCTGGGCGGTGTCGATGACGGGTTGATACATCAACAGCAGGTCGAACTGCATGCGCTGCAGCGTGAGCGTCTGCGCGCGCGTGATGAAGTCCGCCAGCCGCTCCATCTGCTCGGCGAAGGTCGCGGGATCGATGTCCGACTGCTCGTCGGGCGCGCCCGGCCAGAATCCCGCCGCCGCGTCGAGCAGGTCGCGGTACGACTCCGGATAGGCACGCGTGCGCGAGATCGGGCCCCAGTACAGTTTCACGTCGAGCGACGGCGCGTGCTCCAGCAGCTTGGACCAGGAGCCGTGATTCTCCTTGGCGACGGCGAACCAGCGTTTCGCATCGAGCGGCTGCTCGTCCTCACCGATCTCGATCGTGTAGGTGTCGTAGTTTTCGCGGCCGTCGTCGGTCCTGTCGTATGCGACGACGTCGACGTCCGCACGCAGCGTCTTGGTCGCCGCCCACTCGACGCGCGCGCGCATGATCGGGCTGTACGACGTTCGCCGCGCCGGCCGCGCCGTCCACGTCGGCGGCACCCATTCGCGTTTGAAGTCGCTCCGCGTGAGCTGCACGATGCGTCCGCGCGTCAGCGACGATGTCCAGACCAGACCAAAGTCCGCGGTCCCGCGCGGCGTCCTCGCTTCGAGGGTGGGGAATGGCACGACGCCCACGCGCTTGCCGCTGCGTTTCGCCGCATCGAGGAGCGTCTCCGTGTCGGGCTCGAGATCCATGCCGCGCGTCACTCTCTCGACAGGTGTCCCGGGGAGATGGAACCAGTTCGACACGATCCCGTGCACCTGCGGCGTGACGCCGGTGAGGATCGACACGTGTGTCGGTCCGGTGAGGGTCGGGTTGACCGGGATGACCCGCGCCACCGCGCCCGTGCGCGCGAGATGCTCGAACGCGGGCAGCGCGGTCTGCCGCGCCAGCTCGTCCGCACCGAGGCCGTCGAACGTCATGAGCACCACCCGTTGCGCAACACCGGCCGGCTCGAAACGCGGCGCGGGCGGCGCGACGCGCGGAGGCGTCGCGGGTGCGCAGGCAAGAAGAGAGAGAAGAAGGAGGACGACGGATCGGCGCACTATTTCTGCAGGCTCTTCAGGATCTTGTCGCGGTATTCGGCGGCCTTGCGCATCACCGTCTTCTCATCGACCGTCAGCACTTCGCCGCGACGCATCAGGATCTTGCCGTCGACGATCGTGGTCACGACCGAGTTGCCCGACGCCGCGTAGACGATTGCCGACTCGACGGAGTAGACAGGCTGCGACTTCACGGTCTGCAGGTCGATGACGACGACGTCCGCCCGTTTGCCTTTTTCCAGCGTCCCGATCTTGTCGGCGAGGCCGAGGACCTGCGCACCGCCGATGGTGCCCAGCCGCAGCACCTCCCGCGCGCTGATGGCCTTCGGATCGTTGCGCATCACTTTCTGCAGGCGCGCGGCGCTGGCCATCTCCTCGACCATGTCCAGGTTGTTGTTCGAGCCGGCCGGACCGTCGGTGCCGAGACCGACTTCCACGCCCGCCTTGATCATCTCGACCACCGGCGCGACGCCCGAGGCGAGCATCTGATTCGATTCGGGGCAGTGCGCGACGCCTGTCTTCTTCGCCGCGAACGTGCGCAGCTCATCGGCAGTGAGATGGACGCCGTGCGCGGCGACGACGTCGTCGCCGAGGAAGCCGATCGAGTCGAGGTAGGCGCCGGGGGTCATGCCGTTCTGCTTTTCCGCGACCTGGCGCAGCTCGTCTTTCGTTTCGGAGACGTGAATGAGAATCGGGATTCCCAGCTCCGTCGCCAGCGCGCGCACCTGCTGCAGGTGTTCCTTCGACACAGTGAACGGCGCGTGCGGTGCGAACGCGGGGGTGATGAGGCGATCGCCCTTCCACTCCTTCGCGTACGCGCGCATGTAGGCGATCATCGCGTCCCAGGTCTTGTTGTCGGGCGCCGGGAAGTCGATGAGGGTCTCGCCGAGGACGCCGCGCAGGCCGGCGGCTTTGGTCTCGCGGGCGATGTCGGACTCGAAGTAGTACATGTCCGCGAAGGTGGTCGTGCCGGAGCGGATCATCTCCGCCGCGGCGAGCCGCGTCCCCCACTTCACGAACTCCCGGTCCACGTTCTTCGCCTCGGCCGGGAAGATGAAGTTCGTCAGCCAGTCCATGAGCTCGCGGTCGTCGGCGATGCCGCGGAAGAGCGTCATGGGCACGTGCGTATGCGCGTTCACGAACCCCGGCGTGACGGCGTGCCCGCCCGCCCGGATCACGGTCTTCGCCGCGTACTTTTTGTCGATGTCCTCCGAGGCGCCGACATCGATGATCTCCCCGCCGCGAATGACCACCGACCCCCGCTCGATGTTCGCCCCGGCCATCGTGACCACCGTGCCCCCGGTGATGAGAATGTCGGCGTGCTCAGCGGCGGACAAGGGCAGGACGAACAGCAGCGCGAAAAGGAGTCGCTTCATGCGCGGAACTATAGCGGAACGCCGGCGTCCCGCCGGCTGAGCAGGCGGCGTCCCGCCGCCCGGGAGCGAGACGCTCCCTGTTCAGCCGGCGGGGACGCCGGCGTTCCGCTTTCCCAACTCCCCATACACCTCCCCCCACCCGAACCCCTCATCGACCATCAGCACGGACAGATGAAAGACGAGGTCCGCGATCTCGCTGATCACCCGCTCGGGGCCCTGGCCTTTGGCGGCGATCACGACCTCGGTCGCCTCCTCGCCGATCTTTTTCAGGATCACGTCGCGGCCGCGGTTGAACAATGACGCGGAGTAGGAGCCCTCGGGGCGCGACTCGTATCGCGAGCGCAACACGGACATGAGGCGGTCCAGCGGCAATGGAGGGACGTCGGCGAAGCAGGAAGTCGAGCCGGTGTGGCAGGCGGGGCCGTTCGGCTCGACGGTCACCACCAGGGCGTCGTCGTCGCAATCGGTGGCGATGTGCACGACGCGCTGGGTGTTACCGCTGGTCGCGCCTTTGTGCCACAGCTCGTTGCGGCTGCGGCTCCAGAACCAGGTCTCGCCGGTCTCGCGCGTCTTCGCGAGCGATTCTTCATTCATGTAGGCGAGGGTGAGGATCGCGCCCGTGTTCGCGTCTCGGACGATGGCGGGGGTGAGCTTCATCGGATGGGAATCCCTTCTGCGGCCAGGAAGCGTTTAACGGCGCCGACGCTGAGGACGCGGTCGTGAAAGAGGGAGGCGGCGAGGACGGCCCGCGCACCGCCGGACTCAATGGCGTCGCGAAAGTCTTCGACGCGCCCCGCGCCGCCGGAAGCGATCACGCCGATCTTCACCGTGCTCGACGCCGCGCGCAGCAGCTCGATGTCGTAGCCACGGTTCGTGCCGTCGCGATTGACCGACGTGAGGAGAATCTCCCCAGCGCCCAGCTCCTCGGCGCGCCTGCACCACTCCACGGCGTCGACGCCGGTCACCTCTTTGCCTGAGTGAATCGTGGTCTTTCCGCCCTTCGCATCACACGAGAGAACCACCGCCTGCACGCCGAACTCCTCGGCGCATTCGCGAATCAGTTCCGGCCGCAGCAACGCCGCCGTGTTGATGGCCACGCGATCCGCGCCGGCGCGGAGCAGCATGCGAAAGTCCTCGAGCGTGCGCACGCCGCCGCCGACGGTGAGCGGGATGAAGACGTTCTCCGCGACGGCGCGAATGGTCGGGCGATCGGTACCGCGATCGATGTCCAGGATCACCAGCTCGTCCGCGCCCTCCGCCTCGTAGCGCATCGCGCACTCCACGGGATCGCCCGCGTCGCGGATGTTCTCGAACGACACGCCTTTCACCACGCGGCCGTCGTGGACGTCGAGACAGGGGATGACCCGCTCGGGAATGGTGTTCGTCACCGGCACGTCGGCGAGACGCAAACGCTTCTCGAGCAGCGCCTTGCCGATCACGCAGCCGCTGACGTTGTCCAGTCGCGACAGCGAGACGATGTCACCGCGCGTGGTGACGCCGCCGGAGGCAATGATGCGCACGGAGGTGAGACCGCGCAGCGCGCGATAGAGCGCGAACGATGGTCCGCGCAGCGCACCGTCCTTCGAGATGTCCGTGACCAGCGCTTCCGGGATCCGCAGGATCTCGAAGTTGGCGAACACGTGCTGGATCAACGCCGGAGAAGGATGGGACCAGCCGTCGACGCGGATCGCTCCGTCGCGGACGTCAACCGCGGGGACGATGCGCTCCGGTCCGAACGCGTCGACGAGTGCGGCGAGCCGCTCCGGTGCGTTCGCGGCAATGGTGCCGACGACCAGGCGCTCCACCCCGCAGTCGAGCCAGCGGCGCGCGTCGTCGACCGTGCGGATGCCGCCGCCGACCTGTACGACGAGATCGCGCTGGGCTAGCCTGCGCACGATGTCGGTCTCGATCGGACGCCCGCTCCGCGACGCCTCCAGGTCGACGACGTGCAGCCGCGACCCGCGCGGCACCTCCAGCGCGTCGAGCACCGCCTCGGGGTCGCCATACGTGCGCGCGGTATCGAAGTCGCCGTGCGTGAGGCGCACCACGCGTCCGTTCAACAGATCGAGCGACGGGATCAGTTGCATGCGACGAAGTTCCTCAGCACGCGCAGTCCCGCGCTCGACGACTTCTCGGGATGAAACTGCACGCCGAACACGCGGCCCTGCTGCACGCCCGCGGTGAACGATCCGTCGTAATCCGCGGTGGCGATTTCCGCGGCGACGTTCCGCGCGGCGTACGAGTTCACGAAGTAAAAGGCCTCGTTCTCGACGCCTTCGAAGAGCGGGCCGCTCGCGCGGACGCGATTCCACCCGATCTGCGGCACCGGCAGCGCACCTTCCAGCTTCCGCACGTCGCCTTTGATGAGGCCGAGTCCGCGCGTGACGCCCATCTCGTCCGATGAATCGAAGAGGAGCTGATGCCCGACGCAGATGCCCAACAGGGACGCGCCGTTCGCGACGGCGTCGCGCAGCGCGTCATCCAGGGCCGTCTCGGCGAGCCACGTGCGTGCTGCCGCAAACGAGCCGACGCCGGGCAGCACGATTTTCGACGCGCGCGCGATCACGGCCGCGTCGCGGGACGGCTCCACTGCGGCGTCGACGAAGCGCAGTGCCCGCGCGATGTTGGCCACGTTGGCCACAGGAGAGTCGACGAGGATCAGATGACCCCCTTGGTGCTCGGCACGTCCGTGCTCACGACTTCCTTCGCCGCGCGCAGGGCCACCGCGAAGGCCTTGAAGATCGCCTCCGCGGCGTGATGTCCGTTTCGCCCGCGGATCAGGTCGACGTGGATGTTGCACGCGCACTTGTTCGCGAAGGACTTGAAGAACTCCTCGACCAGGGCGAACGGAAAGTCTTTGTGGATGAGCAGCAGCTCGCGATCGATCGGCACCTCGAAGACGAGGTAGGGGCGGCCGGAGAAGTCGATGACCACGCGCGCGAGAGCCTCGTCGAGCGGCACGTATGCGGAGCCGAAGCGGCGGATCCCGCGCTTGTCGCCGAGGGCCTGGGCGAAGGCTTCGCCGAGGGTGAGGCCGGTGTCTTCGACGGTGTGGTGGTAGTCGATGAAGGTGTCGCCGGTGGCGACGACGTCGAGGTCGACGTGCCCGTGCCGCGCGATGACGTCGAGCATGTGCGAGAGGAAGCCGACCGGCGTCTCGATGCGGCCGTTGCCTTTGCCGTCGAGGTCGACCGTGACGGCGACGGAGGTCTCTTTGGTGGCCCGGGTGACGGTGGCGGTTCTCATCGCGACGCCTCCGTCTCCTGCGTCATCCCGAGCGAAGTCGAGGGATCTCCTTCGCTGTCTCGGGAGAGAATCCTTCGACTGTCCTCCGCTTCGCTCCGGCGGCTCAGGATGACACGTAGGAAGCGATCGTTCTCGTCGGCCGTCCCCACCGACACGCGCAGAAAGTCTGCGTACTTGCGGACGAGGATCCCCCGCTCGAGGAGCTCTTCGAACGTCACCGGCGAGCGGAAGGCGATGAAGTTCGCCTGCGACGGAAACGCCTCGATGTCGCGGCTGCGCATCGCGTCGAACATCCGCTCGCGCTCGGCGATGATACGGGCGACGTTCGTCTCGTAGACTGACCGCTTCTCCAGCGCGATCGACGCGACAGTCTCGCTGACGACGTTCAGCGAGTAGGGGAGCTTGACCTTGCGGATCTCGCGGCACGTGGCCGCCGTCGAGACGAGCCAGCCGACGCGCAGCGCCGCCAGTCCCCACGCCTTCGAGAACGTGGAGAAGGTCACGAGCTGGTCGTGCAGCGGCGGGAGCGTGTCGAGCGCGAAGTCACCGTAGGCGCGGTCGAAGAGCACCGTCGCCCCGGTGGCGAGCAACGCCTCGAGGCCGTTCGGCGGGAGCACGCCGCCGGTCGGGTTGTTCGGCGAGCAGACGATGCACACCGCGCTGCGCAGGTTCGTCAACGCGTTGACCATGGCGTCCAGCGGCAGCAATCCGGTGCGCGGATCGACGTCGATGGCGACGGGCAGACCGCCGGCGATGGTGACCAGCTTCTCGTACAGCGCGAAGGTCGGCTTCGGGAACACGACGGGTGTGCCCGGTCCGACGAACGCACCCACCGCCGCGGCGAGCAGTTCGTTCGAACCGTTGCCGACGAGGATGTTCTCCGGCTCATAACCGTACGCGTCCGCGAGCGCGCGGCACAGCGTGGTGGACTCGAAATCGGGATAGAGGTTCCAGGCGCGCCCCGCAATCCGCGCCAGTGCCTCGGCCTTGAACGGGAAGTCATACGGCGACTCGTTCTGATTGAGCTTCACCTCGGCCTCGCGCAGCTCGAGGGTGTACGCGGTCATGGCGGCGACGGCGGCACGCGCGCTCATCGCGCACCGCCAACGAGTGGAGCGGCGGGCTTCAGCCCGCC
Organism: Thermoanaerobaculia bacterium; assembly: GCA_035536275.1. Lineage (GTDB taxonomy): Bacteria > Acidobacteriota > Thermoanaerobaculia > Gp7-AA8 > Gp7-AA8 > QHVT01. Next base: position 17 of record DATLOL010000062.1, on the reverse strand, counting down.
GGCTTCGGTTCGGCGGG